>JBFWJG010000085.1:0-7460 GCA_050253335.1 Deferribacterales bacterium
AGGATATGCTATGTGATATCCTCTGTAAAGAGAATTGATTGCATGATTATGCCTGTACAGTCACCGCCGCTCATAGTATTATTAGAGCCTGAATTTTATAAAGGGTGAATTAATGAGCGCAGCCGATTATCTCTTATCCGTAAAAAAGCTTAACAATATAGGCCGCTGGGCCAGCGACTTCATGCACAGACGTGCTTCCGTGGCGGAACACTCCTTCTCTGTTGCACAGATAGCCCAGCTTCTGGGCATAATGGAGGAAAACGCGGGAAACAGGGTGAACTGGGGAAGCCTTTATAAAAAAGCGCTGAATCATGATGTTTCCGAAGCCTTCACAGGGGACATCCTCAGCCATGTCAAGCACAGAACGGAGAAAATGAAGCACATGGTGGAGGAGATTGAGGTTCTCATTGCGGAGGATATGCTTCTCGGCTCATTTAACGAGCCTTACAGAGAGGTTTTCAGGGATATTCTCTTTGACGGAAAAGACTCCTCCCTTGAGGGGCGCATCCTGAAATATGCTGATAACATTGATGCTCTCCTTGAGTGTCTTTATGAAAAAAACCTCGGCAACAGATCCCCTTTTGAGGAAAAATATTATGAAATCCTTGCCAAGCTTGAAGGCTCGGAGCTTCTGAGTGTTAAAATTTTTCTGCGGGATATTCTGCCTGATCTGGAAAAGCGAGCGTAAAATAAAACAAGTCCGCTCCGCTATTTGAATCCTCTGTTTCAGAGGGTTAAAAGCAACTGATAAATGAGCTGATTTTCATAATATAATCTTTATTCGACTGGACAGAGGATGTGAAGAGTTGTATCATTAGTTCATAAGAATCTCCCGGAGGTTGCTATGACTCCCAAACTTACCGCAGAAATGCGGCATCTGTGTCCGGCAAAAGGTTTTATTTATGTCTGGCAGATGCCTGTCAGGTTCAGCCACTGGCTCAACGTGCTCTGTATTGTAGTTCTCATAAGCACGGGACTTTACATCCACTTCCCCTTCTTCACTTACGACAATACCCTCACAGAACCCTATGTGATGGGGCAGATACGCTTCATTCACTATGTCACGGGAATGGTTTTCACATTCAGCGTTCTGCTAAGGATTGTTTACGTCATAATCGGGAATGAGTACGCCAACTGGCGAACCTTCTACAATCCTTTTAACAAAAAAGACAGAGAACTGATAATCCAGTATCTTAAATACTATGTTTTCCTTGAAAAACACCCCAAGCACATAATTACCCACAACCCTATGGCGCAGTACGCTTATCTGGCGATTTTCCTTGTGTTCTTCTTCCAGATATTAAGCGGCTTCTACCTCTGGTCGCTCAATGACCCTAACGGAGCTCTTTACGGTATGCTGAGCTGGTTCAGCGCAATAGGAAATGTTCAGTACATAAGAATGATGCACTATTTCGTCGTGTATCTCATTGCGACTTTCCTCGTGGTTCATCTTTACGCGGCCGCGCTTGTGGACTTCAGAACCCGCGCAGGGGACATAAGCTCCATCTTCTCCGGCTGGAAAACAGACGTTTCCGACGATTAATTACTCACACAGCTATAAAAAAACAAAAGCCGCTTCATTCAGGAGCGGCTTTTTTTATGAGCAAACTGTTTAAACGTTTTATCAGGAGAAAGGCTGCTATTTTCCCTTTGCGGCCTCATCAACGGAATCGTAAACCTCAAAGACCTGATCCAGCTTCATGAGCTTCAGAACTTTGTCTATCCTTTCGGGAACATTAACAAGCCGCAGAACACCGCCGTATTCCTTCATGCTTTTGAGGCCCTCAAGGAAAGTGGCAAGACCGGATGAATCCATATACACAACTTTGTCAAGGTCCACCACGAGCACACTTATTTTTGCTCTGGCAACTTCGGCAAGCTTAGCTCTGATCTCGGAAGAAGTAAGAATGTCGACCTTTCCGGCAACTTTCAGAACTTTAAACTGACCGTAATCCTCAGTGTGTATTTTCATCATACCCCCTCATACAACTGAAAGTATCTTCTCAATACTATATATTATCATCAAATATTAAATAAAGGAACAGGCTAACACCCGCTCCTATTTATTTATCGTAACAGAAAAAGAAAACATTAACTCTAAAATATAAAAAAAGCAAACAGCACAGGATGCTTACCCTGTGTCTGCCATGAATATTCCTATTTTCTCAGCACAAGCCAGACATAGAGCTCTTTTGTTTTCGGGTCAAGCCATTCATCCCGTATCTCAAAGTCGCTTAATGCCTCTTCAGCCTGATGCCTTGAAAGGGTGGAAACCTTGCTGCGGTAATATTTGAGCGTCTGAGTGTCCACATTAAGCTTCTCTATGCTTACCTCTGTATCCACAATCACCTTTATGCTTCTTGCAAGGTCATTCTGAGCCAGAGCCTTCGCTGTTCTGCGCTGTGCCGCTATCCCGCCCCGCGAAGGCTGTCTGGCTATGCCGACCGCGCCTATATATCCGTCCATATTAGGAGTGGCGAACCATACGGGAAAACCGTTCTGCATGGGATATTTTGTCACAGGGCCGAGACTGTCCTTCTCCACCGGTCTGTTGGCGTACTCGGGCTTGGGCATCTCGGGCGCCTTCTCAACCACAGGCGCAGGAGGCGTCACGGGTGCGGGAGCAGGCATGGGCATAGGTTTCTCCATAGATTCAAGCCCGGTTCCCTGACCGCTGACCTCTTTCTCAAGCTCATTGAAAGCATCGTCCGCCCTCTTCTGCTGAACCTGCTTTGTATTGTGCGCCGCGGGCTTGGGAGCTTCTGTTTTCGAAGCCATGCACCCCGCCAGTGCGAGTGAAGCCGCAACAGCGGCGAATGTTTTCATCATAATAACCCCCTCAAGGCTGATCGAAATATTTGTATGAAGGCAGTGTGCCCATAACTTTGACGATGTATCTTCTAGCCTCGTCATATTCAAGAGAGCTGCGGAGATAATCATACACGGCCGAAGGAGCCATTCCGTTGATTATTCCCGCTGCCGCTGTTACATTATACCTGTTTTTCCCCGCTCCGCGCCCGTTAAAGGCGGAGGCGACATTGCCTGCTCCTGTGTTGTAGGCAGCAACCGAGCAGTAGAACCTGCTTTCAGGGTGGCTGACGGCTTTGAGATATCTGTAATAGAGAATATGAAGATATGCCGTGCCTGCCCTTATATTATTGTCAGTATTAAAAAGATATGAAGGGGTAAGTATCAGGGATTTGCCCATCAGAAGCTGAGCCACATCCCTTCCTGCGGATGTGGGAACAATCTGCATAAGTCCGTAAGCGGGAATATGCGACTGGGCAACAGGGTTAAATGCGCTTTCGGTCTGTATAACGGAAAAAATAAGCGAGGGCTGTATTTTGAATTCCCTGGAATATTTCTGAACAGATGGATTAAGCTGCTCGGCCTTGTTTCTGTATGTTTCCGGCGGGAGTTTCCCCTGCATCACAAAAACAGTTTCACCGGTTTTGGAAGGCTCTGTCTTAACCTCGGCATTTTCTTTAAGTTTCTCTGCCGCAAGGTCTATGTCTTTCTTGGCGGGGTTTTCTTTCCCTATGACGGCACTGCCTATGACACTTTCGTTACCCACTGTCCCCACAGCAATATTTTTCAGCTTCTCACGGGCTTTCTCGTCGGTTTTTCTGGCGGGCGTGTCTCTCTGAAAGGCAGTGGCCTTATCAACCCCGAGCATGTCCCTCATGAGAGCGTCAAGCTCTTTTTCCGCCTGAGTGTAGTCCTTGCCTATTACTTCAAGGCGGTAAATACCGTTTTCAAAGTCCACAACCTTTTTCTTTTTCAGTCCGTCAGTATATTCAACCCACTTCACAGGGGTGCTCATCTCCGCTGTTTTCCACTGGGAAAGTATTTCGTTTTTATAAGCTGCGTATTCTTCATCAGCTATGCGTCTGTATTCCGCAAACTCCCTTTCAAGCTCTTTTTTATACGTGTCGAAGCTTTTTTTCTCGTCGCTGAAGCCGCTGTCCATACTTTCTTTAAAGTCGTCAAACCCTTCCGCGAAGGCGAAAGAAGCAAAAAGCATCAAAACAGCGAGGCAGAAAAGTTTTTTCATTATTCAAGCACCATCCATACATAAAGTTCGTTTGTCTGCGGATCGGTCCAGAATTCCTTCACTGAAGCCTTAACAGTGTTCCCCTGCACCGTGTGTACGCTGTAGGAGTCGATTCTGGTGGAGGCAGCTCCTGCCGATGTCGCGTGTGATTCCAGCACAGTAACATTCTGCACCTGCACGCCGAGCTGTGCCGCTATGGAGTCTATGGCTCTGGAAACTGCCAGCTTTCTTTGTTCGTCAAGGCCGCGGATGTGTTCTTTTGCTATGCCCACACCGCCTATTTTGCCGCCGTCCGACGGTTTCCACAGCCATTCAGGCTTCTGCACGGGCGCAGGCGCAGTAACAGTCTTTTCCGCACAGGCATATACAAAAACCAGCAATATAATAAAGACAATGACTTTTGAGGTTTGTTTCATAAATGTGTCCTTAAAACAGAAATACCTCTTTAAAGGCTTTAAAGAGGATGGAAAGATGTCTGGCTAAACAAAGGGGGCGCTGAACGCCCCCTGCAGTTTTTACTGTCCGAATTCTTTTGCGATCTCTTTGTCAAGTTCTTCGTAGGCTTTTTTAGCCTGGAACTGCTGCCAGAGAGCCTGATCGTTTTTGTAGCTTGTCTGCACAGCCTGTTTTGCCTGCTCTTTAACCACTGCGGGGTCAAGAACAACAAGTATCCAGAGGTCTCCGCAGGGTGACTGCCAGATGTTTTTCTGTCTGGAGCCGTTAAGGGTTTCGTTGGCTACCTGTTTGGAAACCTGAGAAGAAACCTTGTCTACGGTCTGAGCATCGCCCACGCCTGTTACCTGCGTGAAGTTTTTAACCATGTTCTGCACTTTAAGGCTTATGATTCTTGCAAGCTCGTCTCTGCCTGCTGCCATAGCTTCAGTTTTTGCGAACTGCATTCCGGCGGGGCCGACTTTTGCCGAACCGGAAGCGGCAAGACCGCCTTCAAGCTCAGGGCTGAGAACCCATGCAGGGGCGCCGTTAAAGCAGGGATCAATCACTTTGGGCGCTTCCGCGCTTTTTCCTCCGCAGCCGACGGCAACGAGAGCAACAAACATAACCGCCAAAACTATTCTTTTCATAAATCCTCCTAGTAGGTTTTAGGTTATTTTAATCTATTAACCGTTTTAATGCTTAATTGTACCACTTTTAAAAAATAATACATTCTCCGTCTGCGTTAAAAAAGGGAAATTTCACTGGATAACCGATTTATAAGGTAATATAAATTATCAGCGATTCTCATGTGCGGAGAAATAATATGAAAAAAATTTTACTTCTGGCAGCAGTCCTTACCGCAATCACGGCAACAGCTTTTTCAATTGAAAAAGTGTCACTCGGAGAAATAGCCTCCGCCGAAGGAAAAGTCAATATCTACAAAGAGAACGAAGTGCGCGGAGCAACATTTAAAAAGAGCGCCTACAAGCTTTTCAAGGGGGACAGAATTAAAACCTCCGGCAAGAGCAAGGCTTTCATCAGCTTCAGGGATCAGTCAAAGGTGGTTGTTCTGGAAAAATCCATCCTCACCGTTGACGACTTCAAGAAATACTCCCCTGCTGAAGGCAAGGTGGTTTTCAAAATAACAAAAACAAACGAGGCTCAGGGGGTGCAGATCGGTCTGCAGACCACGGTAATCGGCGTCAAGGGCACAACCTTTCTTGTCGAGGTTGAGCCTAATACGGACGGCATAGGAGCCGCGCCTGCCAAGGTTTACCTTAAAGAAGGCGAACTTGAGTTCACATCTGTCGAAGGCGAGTTCAAGAGATATGTGGAACAGGTGCAGGAAGAATACAACACATTTGTGAACGAAACCATGAGCGACTATGAAAAATATCTGCGGGAACAGAACGAAGAGTTCGTGGAATATGTCAAAGAGTTCAGCATCAAAGGCGGAACCGCGGTATCAATCGACGGGAATGAAGTGAGAAACATTGAGTTCGGTGATGATGTCAACAACGCTTTCATGGAGCTTGATCTCTTCTCCTCACGCATCAATGTGCAGGGACAGAAGCAGAAAAAAGAAACCGTGAAGCCTGTTCGTCCCCCCAAGTCAGACAACAGCAGCAAATAAACGGCTGAAGCGTGTATCAGCCCATAAACTTCAGTATATAGGAAACGAGAAGCGCGGGCTGGTCCTCTTGAACCAGATGACCGGCCTGCGGAATCGTGACAAGCTCAGAGGTTTTTATTTTCCTGTTAAGCTCAACACCCCTTTCCAAGGGAATCCAGCGGTCTTCCTCACCCCAGATCAAAAGCACCGGAACCTCTATTTCTCCGTATAAAACCTCCGCTTCATCGGTATACCTGCTGTCTGACTGGGCTATCTGACGGTAAAAAGCCGCCTGACCTTCTTTTCCTGTCCACGGCTTCCCTATTTCCCGCAGAGTTTCCTTATCCATAGGGAAATAAGCGGCGCCTTCGATATACCTTGTCAGAACCGCGTCATGAATATAGCCGGGAAGTCCGCTGAAAGCAGGCTCATAATTTGCCACATGGCTGAAAAACGGCGATCCCCACGGTGAAACAGCCACAGGGTCGATCAGGAGTATTTTCTGAAACGGCTGTCTGTTCAGAAGATGAGCCCTGAGAACGGTAGCTCCGCCGAAGTCATGCCCGACAATCTTCGGCTCATCAAGCTTCCAGAAATCTATCAGCTCTTTAAGAATAACGTTCTGAACACCCAGAGAGACATCCCCTTCGGATTTCTCGGACATGCCGTACCCGAGCAGGTCATAGGAATAAACCCTAAACCATTTGCTTAGCGCCGGAATTATTTTTCGCCAGTTGTATGACGACCATGGCGTTCCGTGCACTAAAACGAGAGATTCGCCATCCCCTTCTATGTTATAACTGATTGCTCCGTATGATGAATTGAATATATAAGATGATTCGGGACACATGTGAGGCTCCTTGGGATAATAACTGAATCTGCCTTAACGGCCGTGGTTATATCTGCGGGGTTCAGGGAAGAGTTTCCGGGAGGCAGATGAATACGGCAGCCTAATCGGGTAAAGGCTGCCGTCACTTATCTTTAAGGATATCAAGGATATCCAAAAGCTCTTTTTTAATTTCCTCAGAGGAGACAGGGGGCTGTGAAATCTGCGGCTGAAACCTTGCAGGCTCGTTCTGCCCTCGGTTAAGCTTTCTGCGCACACCTTCAATGGTCAGCTTTTCCTCATAAAGCATACGTTTCAGGGAAAAGATAAGATCAAGGTGTTTTTTGGTATAAAAACGCTGTCCGCCTCCTGATTTAACAGGGCGTAGCTGTTTAAACTCCTTCTCCCAGAAACGCAGTACGGAGGATTTAAGCTCCGTAATCTCGCAAACTTCGCCTATTTTGTAGTAAAGCTTGTCAGTCATTTACCTCGTCTTTAAAAATCTGGCTTGGTCTGAAAACCACAACAGTGCG
>JBFWJG010000086.1:0-7240 GCA_050253335.1 Deferribacterales bacterium
GCTGAAAGAAGAGTATCTCGGGTTTGCTTTTCTGCTGAAGCGCAGTTACATGGGCTACAGACCAGATGACAGCGCCGCCGCCGAGACAGACAGGGAAAACTGGTTTTTCGGCACTCTTCTCAAATTTAAAGGGATATACGGGAATGTCCTTCTGGCAACGTTTCTCATCAATGTTTTTGTCATAGCAGGACCTATGTTCACTATGAATGTCTATGACAGGATAATCCCGCATAACGCTGTGGACACCCTCTGGGTTCTTGCCATCGGCATCGCCACTGTTTATGTGTTTGATCTGGTTTTAAAATACCTGAGAACTCAGTTTCTTGAGGTTGCGGCGAAGAAAAGCGATGTTATCCTCTCTTCAATACTTTTTGAGCAGTCCCTCAACCTGAAAATGAAAAACAAGCCTAGGACAGTGGGCTCATTCGCCAACAATCTCAGGGAGTTTGACGGAATCAGGAGCTTTTTCACCTCCGGTGCAGTAACGGCATTCATCGAACTGCCGTTTGTTGTTATTTTTCTTTTGGTTATCTATTACATAAGCAATTTGCTTGTTATTGTGCCCCTTGTCACCATTCTGCTTATACTTATCTACAGCTTTTTAATGCGCAAGCCTATCAAACGCCTTGCGGACAGCACCCACGAAGCTTCCGCACGCAAAAGCGGCATTCTTGTCGAAGCGCTGTCAAACCTCGAAACAATCAAAGCTTTTAACGCAAACAGCTCCGTTCAGTGGCACTGGGAAGAGAGCACTGGTGATATAGCTTCTAAAGGCCTGAAGTCCAGAATACTCTCAAGCTCTCTGAGCTCCGCCGCCGCTTTTCTTACACAGCTGAGCAGCGTGGCGGTGGTCATTGCGGGTGTTTATCTGATCAAAGAAGGGGAGCTCACCATGGGCGGTCTTATAGCCTCGGTGATACTCTCCTCAAGGAGCATAGCCCCCATGTCGCAGGCGGCTTCACTCCTCACAGGGTATGAGCAGATGAAAACAGGGCTGAGCGCCCTCAACGAGCTTATGAAAAAAGAGATTGAACGCCCCGACAGAAAGCTTTTTCTCAGACGTCCGGTATTCAAGGGAGCTATAGAGTTTAAAAACGTCACGTTCCGGTATCCGGACGAAACAAAAAATGCGCTCACCGGAGTCAGCTTCAAAATAAGTCCTATGGAAAGGGTGGGGATAATCGGACAGGTCGGATCAGGGAAATCCACGCTGGCTAAGATACTTATGGGGTTTTATGACCCTGATGAAGGAAGTGTTTTTGTTGACGGAATAGATATCAAACAAATAGACCCTGCGGATCTAAGGCACAACTTCAGCTATGTTCCGCAGGATGTCTCCCTGCTTTCCGGCTCCGTGAGAGAGAACATAACATTTAAGGCGCCTCACGCAGAGGATCAGGAGATTCTCCGTGCCGCCCGCATCGGCAGTGTGAACAGCTTTACGGACAAACACCCCATGGGGCTGGATGTCAATGTGGGTGAAAGGGGGAGCAATCTCTCCGGCGGGCAGCGGCAGTCTGTGGCTGTGTCCAGGGCGTTTCTTGTGGAGAGTCCCATAGTCCTGATGGATGAACCGACAAACTCCATGGATTACTCCACCGAAACAAAAGTTATCGCAAACCTCAAAGAGGCCACAAAAGGCAAAACAACCATCCTTATAACGCATAAGCCCGGGATTCTGGAAATTGTGGATCGGTTAATCGTTATGGATAACGGCACTGTTGTTCTGGACGGCAGGAAAGAGGATGTGCTGGCGAAACTCGGAGGAGGCCGTAAATGATAAACGGGAAAAATTCTTCGGGCAGCAAAAACGGGAACGGGAAAAAACAGGTTCTGGAAAGCGATATTGAGTTTATGAACAGCCTCAACGCCGCCGTTCTTCAGAAAAGCCCCGTTAAAATGTCGCTTATTCTTTATGTTATAACAGCTTTCATAGCAGTGATTCTGCTGTGGGCTTATTTTACTGAGCTTGATGAACTCACCAGAGGAGTGGGTAAAGTGATTCCGTCCAGACAGGTTCAGGTTGTTCAGAACCTTGAGGGGGGAATTGTTAAAGAGCTTCGTGTTAAGGAAGGACAGTTTGTCAAAGCCGGACAGGTGCTTGTGGTTATTGATGACACGGGCGCGGGCAGCTCATATCAGGAAGGTCGCGCCAAACTCGGTGAATTGAAGGCCAGAGCGGTCAGGCTCCGCGCGGAGGCGGGTATATCGCCGTTTGTCATAGATGAAGAGGCAAAAAATAATTACCCTCAGCTTATTATGGAAGAGCAAAGGCTTTATGAAACCAACGCATCACGCAGTAACAGCGAAAAGGAAGTTTTTGTGCAGAGGTTTAAACAGCGTCAGGTAGAGCTGTCCAACGCGCGGCTCAGGCTGAAAAACCTGTACTCAAGCAAGAGCATGATCCAGAGAGAAATAGAGCTTATGAATCCTCTTTTCAAAAAAGGACTTGTGTCGGAACTGGAGTTTATCCAGCTGAAGCAGAAGGAGCTGGACAACCGAAAAGAGATTGACGAAACCACAAAAAGCATTGAATCCCTTGAGTATCAGGTTGTTGAGGCCAGAAACGCTGTTAATGAAATAGAAGGGCGGCAAAAAAGCGAAGCGCAGACGGAGCTTAACAAGGTCATAGCTGAGATTGAGCAGATAACTAACACTCAGGTGGCTATTGAGGACAGGGTTAAACGCACGATGGTACGTTCACCCGTGGACGGCACGGTTAAGCAGCTTTTAATCAACACTGTGGGCGGTATCGCCAAGCCCGGGATGGACATTATCGAGATAGTTCCCAATGATGATACTCTGCTTATTGAAGCAAAAATCAAGCCCTCTGACATTGCCTTCATCTATCCCGGACAGAGTGCGGTGGTCAAACTCACAGCCTATGATTTCGCAATTTACGGGGGGCTGGAAGGAAAGGTGATCCATGTAAGCGCGGACACCATCACGGATGAAAAGGATGAGGAATATTATCTGGTAAGGATCGAAACAGACAAAAACTACCTCGGAACGGAGGACAACAAAAAAGACATAATGGTCGGGATGACGGTTCAGGCAGACATCATAACGGGCAAAAAGACAATTATTCAGTACATCATGAAGCCGATTTTGCGGGCTAAGTATAACGCACTAAGGGAAAGATGATGAAAATAACTGTTGTAACTGATGATAACCGCTTTTTTGAATATGTGCGCTCAGCCGTGAGAATGAACGGCTGCATTTTTGTGAAATATGACCGCGATAAGGCTGAAGAATCTGTTAAGGGTGCTGAACTTGTTGTTGTGGATCTCCTCTCTTCTGATAAACAGATACCGGCGGGCGGCTGCCCTGTGGCAGTTTTCTCGGCTGTTCCTGCCTACAGCGAGGCGATCCGCTTTTTACAGAAAGGTGTAAAAGGCTACGGAAACAGGTTCATGAACCACGAAAACCTCAATCAGATGGTTCACACTGTTCTTGCAGGACAGGTGTGGCTTCCCCCCGCAATACTCAGCAGACTGATAGCCTCTGTACCGCAGAACGGAACCTCACGGCTCGAATCGGGCTTTTTTAATGATTTAAGCGAGAGGGAACAGCAGGTTGCGGAACTCATAGGGCGTGGAATGAGCAACAAGGAAATAGCTGAGTTCATGGGGATCACGATACGGACTGTCAAGGCACATCTCTCATCCGTTTTTGTGAAAACCGGATGCAGAGACAGGCTTGAGGTTGCGCTACGGCTGAAAGGAAGCATATGAGCTGACAGTACCAGGGCTGAATGTTCTTTTCAGTTTTTTAAAAATCCCCCTCTGTCCCCCTTTAATAAAGGAGGAAGTTATTGCAGATAAAGCAACAAACCCTCCTTTAGTAAAGGAGGGTTTGGGAGGATTTACTTGGATCTTTAATATACCTTATAAAAAAATCCCCCGTAAGCTTTCACAGCCGCGGGGGATTTTTTTTACATCGGCACTGTGCCGGACTGGCCGGACGCAGTGCCTGTTGTGATTTTAATTACTATCCGCCTATTTCTGTACCGTCATCAGTGAAAGTGACTTTGATATGAGTGTCTGTCACTTCAAATGTTACTCCGCCTTCAAAGCTGATATTTGCGCTGCCGTTGTTTACGACAAGCTGTCCGCCGTCCACTGAGAAGGCGCCGTCGGAGTTGTCTATGTTTACGACATCTCCGTCATTGCCTTTTATCACCAGTGAGTTGTCGGCATCGGTAATATCAAGCACATCATGAAGAGTGAGACCGTTCAGAATGTTGTCGCCGTCGGTAAGGTCTATCTCTTCGATATTCCTTACCACTTCGCTTATATTGCTGAAATCAAGCTCACCGCCGCCGATTACAAGTGTGTCGTAGCCTGCGCCTGCGTCTATCAGGTCAGCAGCCGGATCAAATGTGATTGTGTCGGCGCCGTCAGTGCCGTGAATCTCGTTCTGAGCTTCACTGCCTATGCTGATTACAAGCTGTGCCGAGTCACTGTCGCCGTCAGGCTGAGTGAGCTTGTACTCGAATGTTTCGGTCTGGCCTATGCCTTCAGCGTCCGCATCGGGTGTGTAGGTGTATGAGCCGTCCGCTTTAATAAGCAGAGTGCCGTACTGACCTGCAATCTCCGTGCCTGCCGCATCGGGGGCAACATAGTCCGTACCGTTGAAAACTGTGAACGCTGCGCCTTCCGAGCCTGCATCATCCACAGCGCCCCACTGGTCGTCACTGCCCAGATAATTGTTAGGATCAGTGAGCACATTGCCGCTGGCCGCAATCGCAACGAGGTATTCATACCCCGGAGTGACAGAAGAAACCATCACATTGCTGTAGCTGACAGAGAAGGTTCTGGGGTTCTGACCGCCAGTCTTGTCATTAGCCGTGAGCTGCAGTCTGTATTGACCTTCGCCGACACTGCCTGTTGTTGCTGTTCCGTTTGAACCATCGGTAACAGAACCGCTTTCAACATCAACCCATTCACCGTCAATATATTTCTGGACAGTCCATGTAAATATATCGCCGTTCCTGAAATTGCTTATTGAGTAAGTGAAGCTGAGAGATGCTTCCTCGCCTTCGCCAACGTAAAATGAGTTGGATGTATCAGTTCCGTACCAGCCTACTGCGGTTCCGCTGTTTGTGTCGTAAATATATGAGCCGTTCATGAGTTTATAATTTTCTGTAACAGGCTCGGCCATTCTGGTTTCTATAACAGCGTGGTCAGCATTATCATAGGCGTATACTTCACTTCTGTCTTCTGTTGTGAGGTGAAGAACCGCTTCTGATGTTTCGCCGTCCGCATCCTGAATGACATATCTGACTTCCGCAGAGGCGTCTTCCGCAACGTCCGTTCCGGAGGTGTATTCGTATCTTCCGTCACTGTAGAGCGTTACTGAGCCTGCTTCATCGAGATCAAATGTATGTTCCGTTGTGTCATCGTCGAAAGTGATTTTTTCGCCGTTGTACTCAACAGACACAACCTGCGGTGAGCCTGCTCCGTCATCACCGAAATCATCGTTGTCAAGCAGATTGCCCTCAACAGAGTTGAGCTCGACCGTATTCTGCAGTTCTGCGGAAAGGTCTTTCTCATCTTCGACTTCGATCAGGTTGCCGCTGTGGTTTGCGTCTTCATCGCTTGTCCATGCGACTCTTTCAAGCTGATCGGTGTTGGTGATGTTCGGTCCTACCGCAACTGCGAATGAGTCGGTTATTCCTTTTTCCTCAAGGAACTCTCTCCAGTCGTCACGCTCGCCTGTGCTTATGGTGTCCCCTGTTGACGGTTCGCCGTCAGAGAGGAAGTAAACATAAGTATTATCAGCAGAAGAAGGTGTACCGTAGTTGTCCATGACTGTTTCAATTGCGTCGTCATAGTCAGTTCCGCCGCCGCCGGTGATAGTGTTGCCGGAGAGTTTTGATATTGCCTCTTCGCCTGACATCCATGTTTTGCCATCATACCTGACAACTCTGCCTGAATCGTCAAAGTCGACTATCATGACCTCGTTCAGTGAATCTCCGTACTTGCTTATAAGGTCTATAAGAGCTTGTTTAGCAAGTGCAAGGCGGGTTGTCCATTCACCGTCAACAAATATCACGCCGCCGTGTTCCCAATCCGTCATACTGCCTGAGGAATCAAGCACAAGCACAAGATTAACCGTACCTGAGGTGGAAACGCCTTCTTCAAGACTGGCAAAGTCGTCCTGAGCAGCGGGGACATCATTGGTGTCATTCACTGTGATGCTTACAGTGTATGAGTTTGTTCCGCCGTTACCGTCATCAACGGTGTATTCGAAGCTGTCTTCACCGCTGAAGCCGTTTTCAGGAGTATAGGTGTAGGAGCCGTCCTCGTTAATTTCAACCGTACCGTGTCCGGCAGGTGTTTTAACGGAGTAGGAAACCTCATCACCGTCTGCATCGAACGCTTCGGGGAGTGCGCCTTCGAAAACAGAGTTTTCATCAAGGGATATTTCGTCATCTGCCGCTACAGGAGCATCGTTGACAGGTGCTACCACAAGATAAACCGTAGCTGTGTCCTCGCCGCCGTTACCGTCTGAAATGGTGTATTCAAACTGAGCAGGGCCGTTGTAGTCAGCATCGGGTGTGAAGGTTACGCTTCCGTCCGGGTTGAGAACAGCTTCTCCGTTAACCGCATTGCCCACGCCGATTATGGAGAGGTCATCGCCGTCTATGTCGAAGTCGTTGTCAAGAAGATCCGCCGCCGCGAAATCAATGGCGGTGTCTTCCGGTGTGGCGTATGTGCCTTCATTTGTCAGAGGAGTATATGTGAGTCCGCCGTCAGCGCTTATTGAAGGCTGGAAAACATATTCACCGCCCTGATCCCACCAGTACATTTTGATGTCGTACCATCCGCTTTCCTCAATTGTGAAGGAATCATGCACGTGTTCTGCGGGTGACTGGTTGTTTTCAAACTTAGCCACGCTTTCGCCGTCTATGAGTATTTCATAGCCGTCATCCGAGAAAACCTTGAAATTGTAAGTGCCTGCTTCGATATACACTTTTCCGCTTATAAGGAAGCCGCCTTCCGGTGTGTCTGTCTGTCCGTCTGTGTACTCAAGGGAGGCTCCGTCATGGTTGAGGAATTCCGCAAGGCTGTTGCCGGTGGACACGCCGTTATCATTGCCGTAGCCGTACCAGATTTTTGTGGCTTCAAAAGTCGCCGCGGGATCTGCCGTTGCTGTTATGTTTTTAAATTCATCCAGATTATCTATCAGATAACCGTTGTCGTTGTTGTATGTGCTCCCTTCGAGCCCGTTAAAC
>JBFWJG010000087.1:0-7081 GCA_050253335.1 Deferribacterales bacterium
CAGGCTTTTTTAATGCCGTTAAGTGATACAAGCTTGTCTTTTCCAAGAGACATTCTGAAGCTCTTTTCTTTCATGGCGTACTACTCCTTAAAGCGTTCATTATAACAGAATATATATGAGTCAATCATGTTGACCGTCAACTTCTGATGTGCTTAAATATCACCGAAAAACAGATAAAACAAATATCGCTTTTCAATCACAGCGTTCGAAAAAACAGAACGGAGACAGATATGGAGCTTTACCAGCTTAAATCCTTCGCAGTAATCGCGGAGATGAAAAACCTCACAAAAGCCGCCGGAAGCCTTAATATAAGCCAGTCTGCGCTCAGCACTCAGATAAAAAGTCTTGAGGAAGAGCTGGGGCTTGAGCTCTTCACCCGCAACTCCAGAGGGATGGAACTGAACGATAAGGGGAGGGTGCTTCTCACCCATGCTCAGGAAATTCTTAAATCGGCTGATGAAATGAAGCGCAAAGCGGGACTGCTTGGTGATACGGTTATGGGAGATGTCACTGTCGGCATAAACACTGAGCCCGCCTTCCTGAGGGTGAGCGAGATCTCAAGGCTTATTGCGCTGGAATATCCCGAACTGAATGTGATCCTCATGGCATGTCAGAGTGTGGACACGGAAGATATGCTCAAACGCAGAATGCTGGATGCAAGCTTCTTCTACCATCATCCCATAAGCCGTGAAATAGAGTATGAGGTTCTTGAAGATGCGGAAATATGCATAGCGGGAACTCCCGATTTTCTCGAAGGAAAATCCTCATGGCAGGAAATAGCCGGAACACCGTGGGTCTGGGCAGGTTACGGATGCCCGTTTTATATAGCAGTCCTGTCCAAGTTTGAGGCATTGGGGCTCAAAATCAAGCAGGCGATCAACTGCGAGGATGAATACGTGATAAGAGAGCTGGTGCTTGACGGTCACGGTCTTGGGATGCTCCGGCTGGAGAGGGCAAGACAGCTTGAGAAGGAAGGCAGGCTTGTTATCTGGGAGGACGGAATCATTCCTGTTAAGCTTTGTCTCGGCTGGCTGAAAGGGCGCAGTGACGACCCTGAGGTGAATGTGGTGAGAAACGCTGTGAGAAAGATTTTTCAGCATAATATAGAGCCCGCGGTGGGTGCGCACGGCGCAATGTGGAGCCTTACTTAGGAAAGATAATGTGCTGAGCCGCCCTTTAAAGGACGGCCTAACACGGCGCACTCCCTTCCGCGGGAGTGCCCAAACAGTTATATCCTGCTGACTATTAAGTCGCCGATTTCGTCAGTGTTGACGAGTTTTTGTCCCTGACCTTCTCTGTATATGTCGCGGGTTCTTACGCCTTCTGCGAGGAGAGCTTCGATCGCTTTTTCTATGTCGTTTGCCGCATCGTCCATTTTGAAGCTGTAGCGGAGCATCAGCGCCGCTGACATAATCTGCGCTATGGGGTTTGCTATGTTCTGTCCGGCTATGTCGGGTGCTGTGCCGCCTATGGGTTCATAGAGCCCGAATCCGTCCTCGTTGAGAGAGGCGGAAGGGAGCATTCCCAGAGAGCCTGTGAGCATTGCCGCTTCATCGCTGAGGATATCGCCGAACATGTTTTCCGTGACTATGACATCAAACTGGGAAGGATAGCGCACAAGCTGCATTGCCGCATTGTCCACGTACATATGGGAAAGCTCCACATCGGGATATTCCTCTTTATGAAGCCTTGTAACTGTCTCTCTCCAGAGAACGCTTGTCATGAGAACATTCGCTTTGTCCACGCTTGTCACTTTCTTCCCGCGCATTCTGGCGGCTTCAAAAGCCTGTCTTGCTATGCGCTCTACCTCAGGCACTGTGTAAAGCATTGTGTCTCTGGCGCTTTGTCTGTCTTCGCTTATCTCCTTCGGCTGGCCGAAATAGATTCCGCCCGTGAGCTCACGGAAGAAAACAATGTCCAGACCGTCGGGGATGAGCGAGTTTTTAAGTGAGCTTGAATCGATAAGCGCTTTGAAAATTTTCACCGGACGAAGGTTGGAGAAGAGTCCGAAATGCTTTCTCAGCGGGAGAAGAGCGCCTCTCTCAGGCTGCTGAGCAGGGGGAAGGTTCTCCCACTTGGGACCGCCCACTGAACCGAAGAGGATTGCCTCTGATGCTTCACAGAGCTTCAGCGTCGATTCGGGCAGGGGGGTTCCGTGGTTATCTATGGCTATTCCGCCGACATCGGCGAAGCTGAACTCAAATTTTGTATTATATTTTTCTGAAATTCTTCCGAGAACTTTGATGGCCTGTTTCATTACCTCAGGTCCTATGCCGTCGCCGGGCAATACCGCAACTTTATGCATTCCTGTTCCTCCTCAACGATTATTGAGTGTTCAAAATACATGAACGGGCAGGTAAAGTCAAAATAAATATACTTTGGCGAGGTTTAACTCAGGAGGCGGTTTCCCTGCGGTAAACAAGGAACACGGCTGCGGCCAGAAAGAGAATATTCGGTATGAGGCTTACCGTCATGGGGGACATTACCCCTGTTTTTCCCAGAGAATGGAACGAACTTACGGACAGCCAGTACGCAACGGCCAGTGCGAGGGCGTTCACTGCGCTTATTATGTATGAGGAATGTCTGCTGAAATTCACGCAGACGGGGAATACCAGAAACATGATGATCACGGCGCTTACTGCGTGGCTGTAGCTTTTGTAAACCATAAGCTCATATGCGGCGGCGTTAAGCTTTTGTTTTTTCAGAATTTTGATAATTTTCGACAATTCGCCGAGCGAGAGAAACTTAGGTTTATTGACAGGGAGATCCGCCAGATCGGAAAAGAGGCGGGACTCAACCGTGTTGTTGTCAAAAGTATGCATCAGCTCCGGTCTCGGCTTGATGTCATAAACCCTGATGTCCGTAAGTTCCCATCTGTCGCCGCGGGGTTTTGCGTCTTTGATGCTTGTCACTCTGTCTATTTCAAAAGAATCGTCCATCCTGTAGAAGGTTATGTCAAAAAACTCACGGTTGATGGGGTCTACAAGCTCCATATGCACAAAGCCTTCCTCCCCGTCCTTCATCCAGACATCCGTAAGCTTGCCCTTGGTTACATAGGGCTGTCTGTCGAACTGTTCGGTCTCATATTTTTTTCTGGTATTTTCGACCCATGGAGTCACCCTGTCCGCCATGAACATGAGTATTCCGAAAACCACCAGACCTATGCCCAGTAAAGGGAAAAGCAGGTCTCTCAGCCTTCCGCCTAGGCTCACATAGGCCAGAAGCTCGTTGCTTCGTATCATCATTATTATGGTGGCCATGGTGGTTATTGCCAGTGCCATAGGCATTGACTCATATATCGCGCCGGGGATTTCTATTGATTCAAAAATAAGGAGCGAGAGAAAGCTTATGTTGTGCTTGGCCATGAGCTTGGTATGCATGGATGTATTGGCGACAAGGTTCAGTATCACCACAAATATCTGAATGAAAAAAGCAGTCTTCAGAAACTGTTTTATGAAATAAGTATGAAATTTTTTCATCTGAGCACCCTGTATGCCATTAACAGAGTTACGAAAGTGAAAAATATGTTGGCAATCCACGGAGCAAAAAAGCCGTCGACGGCTCCGGCACGGGCAAGGTTAAGGGATGTGAAGAAAATCATGTAGTAAAAAAGGGTGAGACCAAGAGAAAGAGGAACTCCGATTGAGCGGCCAGAACGGTGGAAAAATATGCCCAGCGACATTCCTAGTATTCCCATCAGAAGCCCTGCGACAGGGAGGGCAAGACGCTTTGAAAACTCGAACCTGTAGTTTACATGCTCACCGAAATTTTCCGCCAGTTCACCCATGGTCATGAAGTATTCATCCCTTTTGCTGAACTTGTCCTTGAGCTCGAACGGAAGGTTCATTGCCATGCTGCCGAAGCGCACCACGGTTCTTTCCTCTCCCGCTGTCTCCGCCACAACTCTTCCGTTGGAGAAGTTCATCACAAGGGCTGATTCTCCGGAAGGGACAATGGCCCCCGTCTCCGCTGTTATTATTGTGCCCGTGTTCTTATCTATAACCACGATCTTGCCGAACTCATTGTCATCAGGTCTTTTATCAGCGTAAAACAGCAGTCCGGGTATTTCATCGTACATTTCGTTTTCTTTCATATCCTTCACGGATATGTTTTTTGCTATTTTTGCCAGATTATTTATCGCCAGAGTACTTCCGAGGGGCATGAAGTAAACGCTCATCAGAAGGGAGAGCACAAAAGCGCCTATTCCCACGGCGGCTGCGGGTAAAAGAAAAAATCTGCCGCCTGCGCCCGCGGCTTTCATTACGGTTATTTCCGAATCCGCTGACATTCTGCCGAAGCCGACCATGCTCGCCATAAGGGCTGAGGTCGGTATGGTTATCATAAGAAAGGAGGGCAGGTAGTATATCACTGTCTGCGTTATGAGAAGGCCGGGAACGTTTTTTGTGAAGAATAAATCAGCCAGATTTATGAGCTTTTCAAGCAAAAGAAAAACAACAAACAGAGCGTTGCCGAATATAAAAAGCGGCACAATCTCTCTGATTATGTATCTCTGAAGAGTGTTCATATATGCTTTCAGTCCTGCTTTTCATACAGACGTATGACAGGAGTTTCTTTTTCCAGAATCACTTCGTCTATTCTGATTATGGAGTTGAGGGGCAGAAAGGTGCGCTCAACATTCTTAAATTCTTTTTTTATCTTGTCATCCTGCGGGTTTAGGATAATGTCGGAGGAATCCATAAACACAATATCCGTTACCTCTATGAGCCCCAGAAATGAGGAAGGGTTCACTTTTGACGCGTGAATAGTGAGGTTTTCCTTCGCGGCGTTTATGAAGTCAATCCTGAAGAGTTTTTTTTTCATCTTTTGTAATTATCCTCAAGCGGGGTTTTCCGTTTTCAATTTCCAGAGAAACATCAATATCAGCATATCCCTGTGATTTCAACTCATTTATTTTGGAGCTGACAGCGGAAAGAATCTTTTGTTTATCATAGTTTGCGGGGAGTTCTTCAAGCTTTCTGACAAGCTTTTCGCTGTACGGTGTTTCGGTTTCCGTTTTTTCACCCGCGTAAGGGTTTTTTATGAATCCGTCCCTTATTCCCAGATCCCGCTGGATTTTCTGGCGGAGCGAGAGAAAGCGGGCTGTGAGGTTATTGAACCTGAAGCGCATGGTTGTGTTTGTGATCGGCTTGCGGTTGTAGTTCTGAACTAAGTTGTTTATCTCCCTTTCAACCGCGGCAGGGGGGAGCTTTATGTTGCCTCTTATGTACTGCTCGTAGTCAAACTTCATCTTTGTGATGAGTTTTTCGAGCCTCTCAATATCTTCCCTGACCGTTTTCGGATCCATTCCTGTTTATCCTCTGCCTGCGCGCCAGACTGTCCAGCACAATATTTACCAAGCTTATCATAACAGCAGCGCCCAGAGCAGGCAAAAATCCTTCGGACACTATATCCTTCACAATTACTGAGGTTATTTTGACATACACGGCGTTGAAGACAACATATGCCAGCCCGAGGCTGAAAACCTGAAGGGGCAGGGTGAGGATAACCATCAGCGGGCGTATGAAAATATGCAGAAATGTAAGCACAATGGAAGCGCTTATCAGGCTGAGCATATCTCCGGTCTCAAATCCGGGAATTGTTCTGCCCGCCACCCAGAAAGCTACCAGATTCGCGAAAATCCGGTATATAATGAAGCTGTTTATATTCATGCTAAAACTATATTGCCTAAACAGGAACAAAACAAGATAATTGTTATTAGGAATAAAGGTGAAAATATATGATAGATCTCCATTGCCACTCAGTTTTTTCTGACGGAACAAAAACCCCCGCCGAGCTTGTGAAGATGGCTGATGCGAAGCGTATCAGGTCACTGGCGCTGACAGACCATGACACAGTCGCCGGACTGCCTGATTTTTTCTCCGCAAAAGGGAATGTGGAGCGGATAGCGGGGACAGAGATAAGCATTGAGTTCTCTCCCGGAACAATGCATGTTGTCGGGCTCTTTATAGATTACAAAAATCCCGGACTTGCCTCAAAGCTGAATGAGCTTCTCAGCGCCAGAAAGGAGCGGAACGACAGTATGCTCAAAGAGGTCAGCAGGCTTGTGGGCAGAGAGGTTACTGAGGAAGACGTGAGCACCTCAAACCTCGGCGAACTTGGGAGGCCTCACCTTGCCAAGTTTCTCATAAAAGAGGGTGTGGTTGCGGATATGGAAGAGGCGTTCGATAAATACCTAGGCAAGGGGAAGCCGATCTACAGGGAGAGGAAAAGATTCAGCTTCGAGGAGAGCGCGGAGATGATACACGCAGCGGGCGGAATAACCATATTGGCTCATCCCTTCAGCATGAGGCTTGAGAAGGATGCTTATCTGCCTTATATCAAAGGGATGATGGATAAAGGTCTGGACGCTGTCGAAACTTACTGTTCCTACCACTCGGAAGAAGATACAATGTTTTTCAATGACTTGGCAAAAAAACTCGGTCTGCCCGTTTCCGCCGGAAGCGACTACCACGGCGACAACAAAACAAATGTCAAGCTGGGCAAATGGAACTGCCGTCTGCATAACGCCGAGAACGTGATCTATGCACTCAGGAAGAAGGCTGAGCAGTATAAATAGCTAAGGCAGTTCCATTTATTGCAGTTCCAAGGATGGAACTGCGCCGTGCGGCGCGAAGGCGGGTTTATCCCGCCGCGAGCGTGTATCCAAATCCGGCAGGATGCACGGATTTGGATTGTTAAATCAGATTGCCGGGAAGATGAGACTCTTCACTGGCGTTCAGAGTGACGAACGGCAGATATAGAATGATTCAACTGCATGTTTATTTCAAAAGCTGGAAAAAATATGTCTACATAAATCCTCCCCCGCCCTCCTTTGAAAAAGGAGGGTGTTCTGCTTCTATCGCAATAGCTTCCCCCTTTAGTAAAGGGGGATATGAGGGGGATTTGCATAGAATAATCTGTTATTGTATTTGCAGTTATCCGGCAGGACGCACGGATTTGGATTGTTAAATCAGATTGCTGGAAAGTTGAAACTCTTCACTGGCGTTCAGAGTGACGGACGGCAGATAAGATATTAGAGTGATTCAAACAACTCCATGGATGTAGTTGCGACGAGCTGTGC
>JBFWJG010000088.1:0-7006 GCA_050253335.1 Deferribacterales bacterium
GCTGATGAAGGTGCATAAAAGGCTCGGAGTGCTTACGGAATTCGTGCGGAAAAACAGCCTCAGCGAGGCGTATCTTTTTCAGCGTGTGACAATGGAGGATGAACAGATCTTCAACCTGCTCACGGAAGCTCCCGGAGAATCAGCGGGGTATCTCTCCACAGCGATTTTAAAGGCTTAGGAGAATATCGAGGGATTCAAGGAATTCGTCTTCCTCAAAAACCTCAACGCAGACTGTGATGTCCTGAAGCTCCGCAAAGCTTTTAATCAGGCGTAGCGTATTCTTATCTATGTGCTTCAGGCTCTGATGGTCACGCATTCCGTCTGAGCCGTGCAGATGGATAAGACCTATGTCCATGCCCCAGAGCCTGATTATATTCTCAACTTTTCCGCTGTAGTGGAGAACATGCCCCAAATCGGCGCATATTGCCGCATCTGCTCCCGCCAGTCTGCTGAAAAGATGCGCATCATCCGCTCCGTTTTCAACGGACAGAGGTACGGCTGATTTCCTTGCAAACTCCGTGAGGTTCCTGAAAAAACTCTCCTGATGCTGTATATGGATCGTGTGCGTGTATGCGTTCAGCGGTTTGAGAAGCTCCGCAAACCGCTCTATCACAGCCCAGTTTTCCTTTACGGAAAGATCAATATCATAGGGCATGTGCACATTAAACCGCATCCCGGTCGCCGCAAGTTCCGCCACCTCCGCCGGATCGGGTTCGTCACCCATATACATGCTTGACATATACAAAAGCTCAACCTCATCCACAAGTCCTTGCAGGAAGCGGACATTTGTAATCCTGTCAGCTTTTTTTATGAATGACGGAGCCGCTATGCGCATGCCAGAGGACACCCGCCGTAATACCTCAGCACGAAGTAAACGGCAACACACAGAACAACGGCAAACACCGCCGCAGTTTCAAACAGCTTTACCGCCTCTTTTATCTTCTCCGGCGCAGGCTCCCCTGTTCCGTTCCCTATGAAAGGCTTGTCCTTAACCCTGCCGAAATATGACACAGGTCCGCCGAGACGAAGATTCAGGGCTCCGGCAAAGGCAGACATGGAGTGTGCGGAATTGGGGCTGTCATGGGCAAGCCTGTATTTCAGGGCGGTTTTCAGGGTGTTTTTCATGCTCATACCGCAGAAAGGGGCTGAAAAAGCGATTATCAGCACGGAAAGCCTCGCCGGAATGAAATTAAGCACATCATCAAGACGGGCGGCGAACCTGCCGAAATTTATATATTTTTCGTTTCTGTAGCCGAACATGGAGTCCAGCGTACTGACAGCCTTGAAGAAAACAGCCCCCGCACCGCCTCCGAAAACAGCGTATAAAAGGGGTGAAAGCACGCCGTCAGTATAGTTTTCGGACACTGATTCCACAGCGGATTTCACAACCGCCGCCTCATCCATCCCTTGGGTATCACGGCTTACTATCATGGAAAGCTCATGCCCGGCTGAAGGGAGATCGCCCGCCGAAAGGGGCTCATAAACCCTCATTGCATGCTGTTTCATGGATTTTGCGCTTACGGCTGTGTATATGATGACTGAGTTTAACAGGACAAACGCGTACACATGAAAGCCGTATGCAAAGTGCAGCAGAACCGCCGCCAGCGATGTCCACAAAGCAGAGGAAACGGCAGTTAAGATAATCCCGCCCGCAAACCCAAGTCCGTACAGGTATTTTTCCAGAAATCTGTTCATTCTTCCCATAAGGACAACCGGGTGGAGCCCTGTTCTCGGATCGCCGAGAATATCATCCAGAAAAAAAGCTATAGCGGCGGAAACAAGGTTAAGGCTGATAAACTGCGTCACAGCACATTCCCCAGAGCATCGATCAAAGGCCGCATATCTCCCCGAACGGAAAAGCGTATGTGCTCACCCTCAAGCCCGGTGAAATTGGCGCAGTCGCGGATAAGCACCTTCTGCCGGAAACATCTGCTGAAAACGTCTCCGGAGCTCACTCCGTGCAGACGGCAGAGTATGAAGTTCACGTCCGATTCCAGAGGCTCTATCCAGCCGAACCTGTCAAGCTCTGGGAGAAAGGCTTTTTTGAGCTTTGCTGTTTTGGCGGCTGTTCCGGCGGTGTCTTCATTAAGAAGAAGCATACCCGCCGCCTGAGCAACGCTGTTCACGCTCCAGGGGGGCATAAGCCCGCTGATTTTCTCCATAAGCCCTGTATTGCCTGAAATAACAAAACCGAGCCTCAGCCCCGGCACACCGAAAATTTTGGAGAATGAACGCAGAACGGCGAGATTGTCATAAAGACAGTTTTTCAGCGTGAAATCAGGCTCATTAACATGAAAGGGCATGTATGATTCATCAACCACAAACATAGTCTGCGGGTTGTCATTTATCATCGCCAACAGGTCACTGCGGGCTGTTGTGCGCCCTGTGGGGTTGTTGGGATTGCAGATAAAGCAGAGATCCGCCGGAGCGAGCAGAGGATGGGTCTTCACGCTTACTCCGTACATACCGCAGAAATATTCATAATCGGAGTAGGCAGGGAGCGCAATATCCGCCCTTTTGCCTGAGTAGATACGGCATATTTTTTCGATGGCTTCCGTGGTTCCCGCAGTCACGCAGATGTTCTCAGGATTCACCCCAAGGGAAGCGGCGTAGGCACTTTTAAGCGTGCGGGATTCGGGTTCAGGCAGAACGGAAATAAGCTCAGGCAGGTTAAGCCCGCCGAGGCATTTAGGCTGAATATGGCTCACATTCCCGCTGTAGTCTCTTATTTCTGCCGGCTTAACATTAAGTTCCGCCGCCGCTTTATATATGTCTCCGCCGTGTTTTCCCTGCTTCACGTGGGTTTCCCCCTTTAAAATAATAATGTTTTATAGCGTAAAGAATGATCTTGTCATACAATAATTTTGTTTTTTACGGAGATATATTATGATCACACTCATAACCGGAGGAGCGGGAACGGGCAAAACATCCTTTGCCCTCAAGCTTGCTGAAAAGTATTCAAAAAAAGCCTATATCGCAACAGCGGAAGTGACCGACAGCGAAATGGGGCTCAAAATAGAAAAGCACAGACAGGAAAGGGACGAAACCCACACCACTTACGAGGAGCCTCTGGAAATAGACGAGGCGCTCACAGAGGCGGCAGAGGAAAATGATATAATTATTCTGGACTGTCTGACTTTCTGGATCAATAATCTTCTGTATTACAAGAAACCTGCGGCTGAATATACCGAAAGGTTCCTGACAGAGCTCAAGAACTGCGGCAAACCCGTGATAATCATCACCAACGAGGTGAGCACAGGCGTTGTTCCCGCTGAGAAGCTGACCAGAGAATATGTCCGTCTCGCTTCGGCGGCGAACAGAAAGACAGCGGACGAAGCAGAAAAAGTAATACTGATGGTGGCGGGGCAGCCGCTTTATGTTAAGGGGGAGAAATGAGGCTTGAACAGATAATCACCGACATAAAAGAGAGCAACAAGACGGTTTACGAAAAAGCCCGCGAGCGCACGGCAAACCTTATCATGCCGCCCAGAGCCATGGGCAGGCTGAATGACATCTCCGAAAAGCTCTGCGCAATTTACGGCACATTAAAACCTGTTACCGATAAACGCGCTGTCTTCGTGATGGCTGGTGATCACGGCATAACGGCTAAAGGTGTAAGCGCCTTCCCGCAGGAAGTGACAGGGCAGATGATGGGAGCCTTCATGGGCGGCATGGCGACTATCAACGCACTCTCCAACGCCGCAGGAGTCAGGGTTTTCGTGACAGACGCCGGAACGCTTCACTCCATGGAGGATGCGGTAATATCCGAAAACGCTGAATTTTTTCAGCGCAAAACCGCCTCCGGAACAAAGGACTTCTCTGCTGAACCCGCCATGACGGCTGAGCAGGCGAAGCAGTGCATCCTCACGGGATATGACGTTACGAGCGAACAGATCAGAAAACACGGCCTCAACCTTGTCGCCACGGGTGATATGGGAATAGGGAACACCACCCCATCCTCCGCAATCGGAAGCGTCATCACGGGCGAAACCGTGGAAGTGATGACAGGCATGGGCTCAGGCCTCACAAATGACAGGATTCTGAATAAGATAAACCTCATAAAACAGGGGATTGAGATAAACAAACCTAACCCCAAGGACGGGCTGGATGTTCTCGCCAAGGTCGGCGGGTTTGAGATAGGCGCCATAGCCGGAACAATAATCGCCGCCGCGCACCACAGAATCCCCGTTGTGATAGACGGCATAATCTCCACAGCAGGGGCGCTCATTGCGGCAGGCATCGCTCCGAAAACCCTTGACTATATGATAGCGGGACATGTTTCCGAAGAGCCGGGGCACAAGCTTATGCTCCGCCATCTCGGACTTGTGCCTGTGCTTGATCTCGGCATGAGGCTGGGGGAAGGCACAGGGGCTGTCGCCGCTATGCAGATAATAGACCTCGCCGCAGCGGTTATCCGTGATGTGGCCACCTTTGAGGAGGCGGCCGTTTCCGGCAAGGATAAATGATGAAGGGCTTCATTCAGGCTTTATCCTTTCTCACAGTAATCAGAATACGCACAGGCGGGGAATACAGACCCGCCGCTATGGTTCCGTATTTTGCACTGACAGGGCTTTTCGTCGGCGGCGGACTCTGGGCTGTGTCGCACATCTCGGACGGCTTTTTTCTCCGCCCTGTGCTTATGCTCGTCTACCTCGCCGCTGTCACGGGAGCGCTCCATCTGGACGGGTTTATTGACACTGCGGATGCCCTCTTCTCCCACCGGAGCCGTGAGCGGAAGCTTGAGATAATGAAAGACCCGCACGCGGGTTCCATGGGGATAGTGGCCGTGGTACTGCTTCTGCTCGCCAAATGGTCCGCCTTCTCGCAGACGGGAGATGTATGGCTCATAGCCGTAATTCCTGCTTATGCCCGCTTCGCCGCCGTAATCGGGATGATCGCCCTCCCCTATGCCCGTAAGGAAGGCTTAGGAAAAATGTTCGCGGACGGAGCGGGAAAATACGCTCTTTTGCAGATAATTCCGTTCATGTTCGCCCTGTTCTGGTTCGGCGGTGCGGCATTCTTTTTATGGTTTCATCTGGCGTTTATGGTATGCACCGCCTCTGTTCTTCTCTTCTACCGTTTTTCTCTCGGGGGGATAACGGGGGATCTCATGGGAGCCATGATAGAGTTTACCGAGACGGCGCTTTTCGTTTTCATCGCCATGAAGGTTTTCTAGCGGTTTATATCTAGCCTTTGTACTCTTTTTTGGTGACCGCTTCCGCCTTTATCCTGTCCAGAAGGAGGGCAAGAGCGGGCTTGACATTCTCTCTTATATCACCCGCAACTATGAGAAAAAGCACATCATCCCCCGGCGACATAATACCGGAGCGGGCTTCGATAACCACTTTGTATATGCCTTCCATGGCCTCCACATCACGGCGTATCTGCTCTATCTTATCCTGATCGCTGTGAACCTCCATCTTCTGAACAGAGGCGTGATCACCCCGTGACCAGCCGCGGACAACTCCGTTATGTATCAGAATCATGCCGACATTGGCCGCAAAGTCTTTATCTTTCTTGAGTTCCGCTATAGTTGCCGAAATATCCATTATTGTCTCCTTATCCGTAAACCTGTGAAATAATAGAAACTATAGTGTAAAGCTCCGGTAAACGAAAGAACAGCTTAGAGCACATATGCTCAGGGGAGATCTATTCCGGCTTTTTTTGCCTGAGCTATGTGGAGCTCGCGGCGGAGGGTGTACAGTTTTCCGTCCTTGCGGAAGTGTCTGCCTGTCTGTCTGAAATTAAAGGAGATGCCCGCCGCCCTGCACTGTTCACGTATGGAGAGCACCCAGTCGTAGCTGCATTCCCTAGCTTCCATGCCGGATTCACCGCCGACTATGACGCACTCTATGGATTTATTGAGATAGGCAGATAAGTCAATGGGCTCAAGCAGGGGTTCGCATATTATTGATTTATGCTTAACAGGAGCTTCCAGAAAAATCGGCAGACGGTAATCAGCCATTTTCTGATTCTCCGTGGTGCAGGCGATATGAACATTTTCATAACCCCCGCCCCAGTCATCGGGGAGTGCGACATGGAAACGGTCTATGCGCTTTGTTATGATAAAGAATGTGAGATCGGAGCGGAAGCGGATCATATCCCAGACATCCCTGCGCCATTCGTCCGCCTCTTCCAGAAAAAAGTCGGAGGTAAAGCAGGTGTACACCAAGTCGGTTCCCGTGAGCTTGTAGTCTCCGTTTCTGGTGCATTTCAGCGGCAGGTTGAAGTTTCCTGTCTTCCTCACGGCGGAACTGTCTTTGTTATGTACTGCGTCCATGCGGTAAACGTAGCAGTTGTCGCATCCAGGGCTGATTTTTGTGCATCCGTGCCATGGGTTCCAGATAGGCAAAGGGGGTTTCTCCGTCAGAAAATTATTGTTTATGCGCTAATATAGCATCAGAAAAGGAAAAAAGCCGCCCTTTTCCGGAGCGGCTTTCAGCGGTTTATTTTTGTTTTATAAACGAACAGCAGTAGTCGGCGGGTTTGGAGACCCTCAGTGTGAAGCTTGAGTTCGCCGGAACCTCAAAAGTGCACTCACTGCTTATGACAAGCGGCTCTCTTCTGTCCGGCAGGTCAACCTCAAGCTCACCGCTCATAAACTCCATTATCTCAGCCTCGGCAGTGTTGAAGGTGTATTCCCCTTCCTGCATGAAGCCCAGAGTTTTCACGGAGCCGTCCTCAAACTTTACCGTGCGGCTTACTACCTTGCCGCCGAAATATACGTTCGCTTTTTTTACAACAGTTACGTTCCTGAATTCATCCATATTTTCCTGCCCTGATCATATTCCGTCAGTATAATAGCATCATTCTGCCGGATTAATCACCGGAAAAAACGGATGCCGGGCTACTCGGATATAATTTCCTGAGCGGGAACGACAGCGCCCTGATACTTTTCTTCTATGAATGACTTAACCTCAGGCGAAACAAGCACTTCCGCAAGCTTCACAAGGGCATCCTCTTTCGCCCTTTCGGCTTTTACAACAAGGATATTTGAGTAAGGCGG
>JBFWJG010000089.1:0-6961 GCA_050253335.1 Deferribacterales bacterium
CGCAGAAGATATCAGAGACGGGGCAGAGGAAAAATCCGGCGACATCATGGATAAAATAAAAGACATGACCAGAGAGGAGAAAGACGCTCTGGCGGAGAAGCTCCTCGCACCCAAGGCCGATCAGTAAATTCGGTGAATTACTTTGACAGACTCCCATATTGAATCATTAGAGTTCCCTCTATTCAGGCAGTATCTCAGAGGTTCCTTTGTATCAAGCCTTTCCGCTTCCGTACTGGAAAAGCTTGAGCCGTTCGGCGATCACGGAACAATAAAAATGCGTCAGGATGTTATGGAGGAGGCTTTAAGCCTTGTGAAATCCATAAACATCAGCATTCAGAGAGATGAAGACTATCTCGCGGTATATCCGCGCATAAACGACCCCCTTGCTTTTTTTGAACCGCAGGAACTGATGGAGATACGCAAGTTCCTGATGAGCGCCGCCGCTCTCAAGGCTTCGCTCATTGATGCTGGCGCATCGCACATGAAGGCATACCTCAGGGGAATGTCCGCCCTGACCGACATCACAAACGCAATAGGCGAGGTGCTGAACGATAAGGGCGATATCCGTGATGACGCTTCAGCCAGACTGAAAGAGATCAGAAACGAGCTCCAGTCAGCCAGAAAGAAGATACACAACGCGCTCAACTCCGTTCTTTACAGCCTGAATGCGGAAAAATTCATTCAGGAGCTGGTGATAACAGAGCGCAGCGGGCGCTTCACTCTGCCCTGCAAAAGCAATTTCCGCCAGTATATTGACGGCATAGTTCATGACCGCTCCGCCAGCGGGCAGACTCTCTTTGTTGAGCCGGAATCCACCGTTTCCATGAACAACACCCACCACGAACTCAAAGCGGAGGAGCGTAAAGAGATTTTCCGCATTCTCAGCTCCATTATACGCAGCATATACGAAAAACGCAGGGAGATACGCTCCACAACGGAAAACTACGGCGAAGTGGCGTTTCTGCTGGAAACAGCCCAGTTTTACAAGTCAAAGCCGCACTGTATGCCTGTTTTCGGCGATGTGCTCGAGTTTGACCGTGTGCATCACCCCATAATCCTTCTGGAGAAGAAGGGCGAATCTGTGCCTCTGAATATCAGGATGGAGAAAGGGGAGCGGATAGGCGTTATCTCAGGCCCCAATACAGGCGGTAAAACCGCGGCGCTCAAGTCACTGGGGCTCAACCACATCATAGCCTCATGCGGTTTGCCGCTAATGGGAAAATCCGCCAAGCTGTACAGCGTGAAAAAGGTTCTGGCGGACATAGGCGACCATCAGTCGCTGGTTATGGATCTCAGTACGTTTTCATCCCACATGGTAAACATCAGGGATATAATAAACGCCGCTGATGAAAAAAGCCTTGTGCTGATGGATGAGCTGGGAACAGGAACAGGGCCCAGAGAGGGAGCGGCAATTGCTGTTGCCGTGTGCGAGAGCCTCGCGGAAAAGGGAACGGTTACTTTTGTCACCACTCACTTTGCGGAGATAAAAAACTTTGCTCTTTCAAGGACAGATTCGGCGATATTCGCCGTTGAGTTCGATTATAAAACCTTTGAACCTAAATACAGCCTCCAGAAAGGCGTTGCGGGCAAATCAGACCCGCTTGTCATTTCAAAAAGACTGGGGTTTCCGGAAACTGTTGTAAAACGGGCGGAGGAACTCATAGAGGAGGCTAAAAACTCCCTTGAGATAGGTATCGAGGAAGTGAACAGACTCAAATCAGAGCTTATAAAGGAGAAGGAAACCTACCGCGGGCGCAGGCTTGAGCTTCTGGAGCGTCAGGCTGTCTTCGAGGAAAAGGAGAAGGCGCTGAAGCAGAGGCTTGATAAAAAGGAAACTGAGCTTCTGGAAGAGGCCATGCGGCTTTTTGAGCGGGCAAAACGCCTCGCCGGAGAAAAGCAGGGTAAGATAGACAAGACAGAAGCCCTTGAAGGCATGGAAAAATCAGCCGAGAAGCTCAAAGAGCTTAAAAAGAAGCTGAAACCTGTCCGTGATATTCAGGTCGGCGATATTATCTTCCTTGATAAATATGAGAAAAGCGGAAAAATAACCGCAATAGAAGGCAGTACGGTTTCACTTGATCTGGGCGGGCTTAAAATAAAGATGAAGCGTGCGGACATCATCGGCAAAAAGCTTCATGAAGAGGAAAGGGTAAAGGACGTTAAACTTACGACTGATGCCGTTCCCGCTGTCCGCAGGGAGATTCTTCTTGTGGGCAGAAGGGTTGAGGAAGCGATTGATGAACTGGACAAGTTTATGGATGAGTCCCTTTTGAGCGGGTTTGATAAAATATACATTGTCCACGGAAGAGGGACAGGACAGCTCCGCCGCGGTCTGCACGAATACATGCGCCATGACCGCAGGGTGAAAAGATATGCCCTTGCCTCAAACGAAGAGGGCGGGCAGGCGGTGACAATCGCCGAGTTTTAGCAGCATCTGTTGTTTATTTTTTCCGCCATTGAAGGATGGGTGAGGAGAACTTTCAGGATCCGCTCCAGCAGAAGCTTAGGCCTGAATGTTTCTCCGCCTATGTTTTTCTGGAGCATTTTGTCCGCGCCGGTTGAGAAAAGCATATGAGGCATCACGCCTCCCAGAGAGTTTATAACGCTTTTAAGCTCCTCCTGGGTGATGAACTTGCAGTGCATATCCATTACAATGAGAAAGAAGCTCTCGCCGTCCTGATCTTTTTTCTCAAGGCAGTGGAAGACCTCGCCTTTGCAGTTTGCTGTGGCTGCTTTTATTCCGGCTTTTTCCAGTTCGGTTTGCACCGTGTCGGTAAAGGATTTTTCATCATCTATAAGCAGTACGTCATAAGCCTTCATAAAGCCTCCCGAAAAGCAGGTTCCGCAAGTTTAAGAGCGGATTAAATTGAATGTAATCTATCTGTGCATATTCTCATAATTTACGAAACAATGGAAGTGACATTTCACATTTTCATTTAACTGACATGGATTTTGAGCATATTTCATTATTTTGTTCTATATTTTTCTGATGATTGTAGTTGACAATCAGGCTTGTTTTAAATATACCTTAACAAAAGTTGATTTAATTAAACGCACAAAGGTGGGAGATGTCAGAACCTGTCATTAAAATCGGCGAGAGAGTCAGGAAAATCAGAAACCAGCGGGGGCTGACGCTACAGGACGTAGCTTCCTACACAGGCTTCTCAAAGGCTCTTATCTCTCAGATAGAAAACAATGTTGTCACTCCTCCCATAAACACTCTTTCAAAAATAGCAAAAGTCCTTAACGTAAAAATGACCTATTTTTTCGAAGAAGAAATAGACTATAACGATTATCACATCGTCAAAAGAAACGACCGCAAGCTTATCTTCCGTGAGGGTGTAAAGCACGGCTATATCTATGAGGAGCTGGCAAAGGTGCGCGGCTTTGAAAACCTTGAGATATACATGGTCACCATAAAGGAATCCGGCAGCGATAAAAAGCTCTTCAATCACGAAGGGTATGAATACATATACCTGAAAAGAGGGAAGATTAACCTTTACCTCAACAACGAAGTTCTCGAACTCGAAGAGGGCGATTCCATAGCCTTTAACTCACGCATTCCGCATTACCTTGAATGCACGGAGGGCGAGGCAAAGGTTGTGGGAATACTCCTTAAAACAGAAGGTCTTAAAGAACACCTCGAAAAGCAGGAAAAATAACCTTTTGTCTTTCCGCTCCAAAAACTGCTCAGACTCCGCACTGTGACTCACAAATGCGTCATTCTGAGGCTTCAGCCGAAGAATCTCTCTGCTATGCAGAAGTGTATCTGTTCAGACCGGGGATCCTTCACCCTTCGGGTTCAGGATGACGCATGAAAACCTTCGCGCCTTGATAAGTTCGGCTTCGCTTCGCACGGCGCAGTCTCTGTCTTACCTCTTCAAAAACTACATCCTGTGTTTTTTCCGCACACGCTCGCGCCAAACTTGGTTCGGCTTCGCTTCGCACGGCGCAGTATCTGTCTTGCCGCTTCAAAAACTACATCCTGTGTTTTTTCCGCACACGCTCGCGCCAAACTTGGTTCGGCTTCGCTTCGCACGGCGCAGTCCCATCCGTGGGACTGCTTAGGTGATTGCGAATCTTGATTTCACTGTGTTTTCAGAGACTGCTTTGCCGTTCAGTCTCTCCTCAATGTAACGGGTCATTCTGAGGCTTCAGCCGAAGAATCTCTCATTAGATGACATCAAACAGAGTACATCCTGCCAGCTTGATGCACACCTCTCCAAAAGGATCTGCATTCATATGAGTCTGTGAATCCCGGTTTTTAATCATATTCTCACTATTTGTAGGTACATAAAACAACATGTTTATTTGTTTTATGCACAAAAAATAATTAATTATAAGTATAACGCTTTTATATGTTTTTTCCTCCTCCGGCGTTCAGAAATATCCTTTCAATGTCCGAATTACCTGCCTGTGTTTCATAAGTGCCTGAATCATAGGCTTATATTTTTCAGGTATGATGGTCTGTCCATTTGACATATTTAAACATTGTTTTATCAAATAACAGCTATAAGAAATGCAAATATATCTATTGACAGGGGTTTGGCGATTTTGTTAGATTCCGTTCAAATTTTTATTAAACATTCATGAAATAATGTTCATTAATACTTGATGAACTCAAATACAAGGGGGATTAATGACCCGTATTTTATCTGTTGACCCTGTTTCCAGAATTGAGGGGCACCTCAAAATCGAAACGGAAATTGATTCAGGAACAGTAACCCGTGCGAGAGTGGCGGGGAACATGTACAGAGGGTTTGAGAGAATGCTTCTGGGAAGACACCCTGTGGATTCCGCCAGAATAGCCCAGAGAATATGCGGTGTGTGCCATGAGGTGCACGGAGTCTCTTCCGTTATGGCTCTTGAAGAAATTTACAAAATCACTCCGCCCGAAAACGGCCTTGTTCTGAGGGATATGATCCTCGGGCTTCACATAATCACAGATCATCTTCTCCATTTTTATAATCTCTGTCTTCCCGATTATGCTGATTTTTCCGTGGCGGCATCCTACTCCGGCAGTGACACACGCCTGAAGGATATTGCCTCATGGATAAGGAACTCCGGCACAGGCTTCATCGGCGGCGCGGCGGAAGGAGACTATATAAGAGACAAGGACGCGGTTTACAGACTTGCTCTTCATTACTTTGAAGCATTGAAAATACGCAGTGAGGCGGCCTCGGGGCTTGCCCTTCTCGGCGGGAAGGTTCCGTTTATTCATGCGCTTCTTCCCGGAGGAATAACCACGGAGATAACCGCGGATACGCTGATGAAATACTACCATGTGCTTGAAAAAACGGCTGATTTCGTGAACAACTCATTCCTGCCTGATGCTCTGGAGATTGCCCGTCGCTATCCGCAGTATTTCAAAATAGGCGAGACATACAACACATTCTACGCTCACTCATCCTTCAAAAACTCCAAAGGCGCAAACCTCTTTAACGCAGGGGTGATAATAAACGGCGAGCGGAAAACCTTTGACTATTCAAAGGTTAAGGAGCTTCTGAGCGCCTCATTCTATGACAATTCCGGAAGACCCGATGAAAACAGACAGGGTGCATATAGTTGGATAAAAGCGCCGAGATATGAAGGCTTTCCTCTTGAGGTGGGGCCTGTGGCGAGGTTCGCGGTGAATAATGACGCGGGCTTTAAATCCCTCCTCGCTAAATTCGGCAGGGCAGATATCACCTCATCAACCATGTCCAGAATACTTGCGAGGGCTTATGAATCAGTGAGGCTCTGCAATTATCTGTTTGAGCGTTCAGAGGATTTCAGACTCGGCGAACCGACAATCCGTCCGGTTGACCTTCAGGCTCCCGTGACAGGGCAGGGCGTAGGCTTTTCCGTTGCGGCCAGAGGCGCGCTTGTGCACCACATAACGGCGGAAAAGGGCAAGGTCACCGACTATAAAATGATTGTTCCTTCCACATGGAACTTCGGCCCAGCAGCAGACGGCAAAGCCGGTGTGGTTGAAAAAGCGATAACAGGAACCCCCGTGCGCTTCGGCGGTGAGGGCGGTTCTGTAGAAGTGGGCAGAGTTGTGCGCAGTTTCGACCCCTGCACAGCCTGCTCCGTGCATTAAGGTGCTTTGATGTTAAGCAGAAGAGACTTTCTCAAAAGATGCAGAGATATATCGGTTGTGGCTTTCGGCGCGGACATATTCGGCGCTGACATAGCCGAAGGGTTCATGAAGATAGCCGCATCGGACAGACCTCTGGTTTCCTTTATACAGGGGCAGAGCTGTACGGGCTGTTCAATCTCCCTTACATACGGCAATGAGACAAACTTTATAGATTTCATTATGAAGCTGATAAGACTTCAGGTTCACCCCAACCTCTCTTTCAGTCAGGGTGAAAGCTATCTGAAAATGCTGGATTCCGTGTCTGCTAAGGGCGGTCATGTTCTCGTGGTTGAGGGCAGTATTCCGGTTAAGATGAAAAAGGCCTGTATGCTGGGCGAGCATACTCTTTATGACGAGCTCAAAAAGCATATGGAAAAAGCATCGGCGATCATCGCCTGCGGTTCATGCTCATGCTTCGGCGGAATACCAGCCTCCGGAATGAACGAGACCGGCGCTGTTTCGGTTGAAAAGTATATGAGCATGGTCGGTATTAAAAAGCCTGTTGTAAAAATTCCCGGCTGCCCCATCCAGCCTGACAGGTTCATGGGGACTGTGGCCTACCTGATAGCAACAGGCAAGCTTCCCGCAATGAAGGACGGCATACCGACTCTCTATTTCGGTGAACTGATACACAACAACTGCACCAGATTTCAGTATTTCTCTCAGGATATATATCTGGATGACTACAACAAGGACAAACATTCCTGCCTGCTGAAAAGGGGTGCAGAGGAACCGTGACAAAGGCGGACTGCCCCACAAGACGCTGGAACGGCAGCGTTAATGTCTGCGTGGAGAGCAATGCCCCCTGCATAGGCTGTGTTAATGAAAAATGGCCTTTTA
>JBFWJG010000090.1:0-6865 GCA_050253335.1 Deferribacterales bacterium
TACCTGAGCCTGAAGATAGGAGATGGTGTTGTCCGTAAGTTTCTCCATCAGCACAGTGTATGCCTTTGTGTTGTTGTGCATGAGCTTTTTGACTTCGAGGAAGCTTTTTGAACCTTCACCCTCAATCATGTAGCAGGCGAGGGTGAAAGGCGCGCCTGAGAAGCCTATGAGCGGCACATTCAGCTTGCTGATCATGAGCTTGATGGCATCCATGACGAATTTAAGCTCCGTCTTGGGGTTGACAAGCCTCATCCTGTCAGCGTCCTCAAGGGTTCTGACAGGGTTTGAAATATATGGGGCGGGTTTGAAATCCAGATTAACTCCCATCGGCTCGATGGGAACGAGAATGTCGGAAAAAAGTATTGCGCAGTCCAGCCCGAAAGCATCTATAGGCTGAAGCACAACCTCGCAGGCGAGCTCAGGGGTTTTGCAGAGCTCAAGGAAGCTGACCTTACTTCTTACATCTCTGTATTCCTTCATGTACCTTCCTGCCTGTCTCATGAGCCAGATGGGCGGTCTGTCGGTTTTTTCCCCGTTCAGTGTTCTTAATAAAAGGTCATTGAAAGCCATTTAGTTCTCCGTGAAAATTTTTTGATACCATTATAATTGCCTTGAAACTATAGCAACACATCCTCATTCTGCCAAGTCAATTAGTATGCCCATGAATGTAAAAATTATGATCCTGGGAAATTTAAGTTCTTTTCATTTGTTAATTACGTTCTATTTCGGTTAATATTTAGTATGTTATTGCGATCTGATAAGCGTTTTGATAGTCTGTACGCTCTCCTGAGTTGTTCGGGAGCGGGACGCAAACTATAGCTATATAAAGAGGGCAGCGAATGGCAAAATTTGATGTAATCATCACGGATCATATCTCCGAGGAAGGCGTTAAGATACTTCAGGATGCGGGAGATATAAACGTAGACATCAGAGCCGGCATTAAAAATGACGACCTGAAACAGATTATCGGCAACTACGACGCAGCAATCACGAGAAGCGGAACCACCGTCACAGCCGAACTCATAGAAAACCCCGGCAAGCTGAAAATTCTCGGCCGCGCGGGCGTGGGGCTCGACAATGTGGACATCGAAGCCGCCAGCAAGAAAGGGATAATCGTTATGAACGCCCCCACAGGCAACACCCTTGCCGCGACAGAGCTCACAATGGGCATGATGCTTGCCGCCGTGAGGAAAATTCCCGCCGCGAACGATTCCGTGAAATCTGTCAAATGGGACAGAAAGAAATTCATGGGCATTCAGCTTCACGGCAAAACCCTCGGCATAGTAGGCCTCGGACGTATAGGCGGAAACGTTGCCCTCAGAGCGAAAAGCTTCGGGATGAAGATTATCTCCTTCGATCCTTACATAAAGCAGGCCAAGGCGGATGCTCTGGGAGTTACCCTCTGCGACAGCCTTGAAGAGGTTCTCAGGCAGGCGGATGTTATCACATTCCACACCCCGCTCACGGATGAAACCAAAAACCTGATCACAAAGAAAGCAATTGATATGATGAAGGACAACGTGGTGCTCGTTAACTGCGCCAGAGGCGGTATAGATAATGAGGAAGATCTCTACGATGCCCTCGCATCCGGCAAGGTATTTTCCGCCGCTGTGGATGTTTTCACCAAGGAACCCCTCGGCGAAAACAGGCTTCTCACCCTCGACAATCTCTTTGTTACGCCCCACATAGGCGCAAACACAGAGGAAGGTCAGCGTGATGTGGCGCTTCTCATCTGCCAGCAGGTGGTGAACGCTCTGCACGGCAAATCATATGAGAATGCAGTAAACATCCCCTTTATGAAGTCTCAGCTCAGCATTGAGATGCAGAAATATTTCGACCTTATCGAAAGAATGGGGCATCTTCTCGCACAGCTCACAAAAGGCAGACCTGAAAGAGTGGAAGTGACTATGGTGGGGCACAAGTTTGACGAAGACTTCTTTGAAAGAACCTTCGACACGCCGTTTAACTTTCAGGCTTTCACAATAGCAGGCCTCAGAGGGCTTCTTGAGTTCAACGTGAAGGAGACTGTTTCCTACATAAACGCTCCGTACATCGCAAAAGACAGAGGCATAGACATTCAGGAGAGCAAGACCCTTTCATACGGCAAGTTCAATGACCTGCTTGTCATGAAGGTGACTACTGATAAAGAAGAAAAAGTGATTGGCGGAACTGTCTTCCCCGACGGTTACGGCCGTATTACCATATTCGACCAGTTCTTCCTTGATATGATCTGTCAGGGCACATACATCTATATCAGAAACACCGACACCCCCGGCGTTGTGGGCAAGATAGGAACCCTGCTCGGAAACAACAACATCAACATAGCGGGCTTTGAGCTCAGCCGTCTGAAAGGCGGGGATGCAATCTCTTTCATCTCCGTGGACAGCGAGGTTCCGAAATCTGTCCTTGATCAGATTCAGGGGATCCCCGGCATAATTGAGGCCAAGGTCGTTACTCTTTAATATTAATGACGAGTCATAAGCATAACTTCGGCAGGAATCCGGAAGGCGGACAACCCCGCCCTCCGGAGGAAGCCGTACAAAGATAGAAGAGCGGCATTCTTGCCGTTTCAATATTTAAATCCCTCTCTGTCCTCCTTTGGTAAAGGGAGTCATCAAAGTTAAAATCATAACAGCTTTTTTTCGGTCATTCTGAACGCAGTGAAGAATCTCCTGTTTGATTAGTCTGGAACTCTTCGCTTACGCTCAGAGTGACACATAGCGGGGATAAGAATGTTTTTGATTTTTTAATGGATGGAATTGCGCCGTGCGTAGCGGAGGTTTGTATACTGGTACCAAACATAGTACAGCAGCTTTTCATATCTATAAAATCCCCCTCTGTCCCCCTTTAATAAAGGGGGAAGTTATTGCAGTTAAAAGCAAAACACCCTCCTTTTTCAAAGGAGGGCTGGGGAGGATTTGTTTAAATATGTATTTTTTTAACTTTTTAAAGGACTTTGTCAACAAGCTGGGTTTGCTTTGCAAACCGCGAGCTTGTACAGAAATCCGGCAGGATGTGCGGATTTCTGTTATAAGACAGTCACTCTGTCTCTGCCGTCCCGTTTGCTGATGTAGAGGGCTTTATCCGCATTCTGGATCATCTCTTCTGAGTGGGCGAATTTGGGATCGAATTCTGTAACCCCTGCGCTGAAGGTGATCTTGAAACAGCCTGTTTCGCTTTCAAACACCAGCCCCTTCAGCCCCTGTTTAATTCTTTCGATGGCTATCACGGCGTGCTCCGTGTCGGTCTCGGGGAAGACAATCGCAAACTCCTCTCCGCCGTAGCGCGCGGCTATATCTGTTTCACGGATGTTTTCGCCTATGATGACTGCAAATGCGCGGAGAACTTCATCCCCCTTGGGGTGTCCGTATGTGTCGTTGACTTTCTTGAAGAAATCCAGATCAAGCAGCGAAACAGTGAATTTGTTGCCGTATCTTTTTGATTTATCGAATTCGCTTTTGAGTTTGTCTTTAAAATATGAGTGGTTGTAGAGCAGGGTGAGGCCGTCTTTTTTTGCCATCTGTTCCAGAAATTCGTTCTGCTCAAGAACATTGGTTGAGGCAAACGCAAGCTCAAAGACGGTGTTTTCGAGCTCTTCTGTTTTTTTCTGAAGCTCAACCGTCATGGCGAAGTATTTAACAAGGGTGTTGTAGTGGATTATGAGATCCTCAACCGGATCATCTGTGTGGGTGAACTCAAAGAAGTAATCCCGGGAAAGGGACAGAAAATGATGGTCAAACTCCCTGTTCGCTATGAACAGAAAGAAATTGTCCGGCGTCATCATGGAAGCGAGCTTTTCCGCAGTGTCTGTCTTGCGCACTTCATAAATGATGACTTTAGGTCCGTCAGCACTTTGGGCGCAGTCCCATTCAATGCTTTCAGGGAAAAGCTGCTTCAGTGTTTCTGTTGTTTCCTCGCTTTTTGTGCAGCGGTAAACTGTGGGATTAACCTGCATCCTCCGGTCTCATATGTGGGAAGAGAATTACTTCTCTTATGGACTGGCTGTCGGTAAGGAGCATAACCAGTCTGTCTATACCGAGTCCCGCGCCGGCCGTGGGGGGAAGCCCGTATTCAAGGGCGCGGATGTAGTCGCTGTCCATTGCGTGGGCTTCTTCATCGCCCGCTTCCTTTTCAGCTACCTGCTTCTCAAATCTTTCTTTCTGATCAATCGGGTCGTTAAGCTCATTAAAACCGTTGGAAATTTCGAATCCGCCGATGAAAAGCTCATAGCGTTCTGTAATTTCCGGATTATCCTTCCTTGATTTTGCAAGAGGCGAAACCTCTTTGGGATAATCTGTAATAAATATCGGATCAAAAAGTTTTTCCTCAACTGTATTTTCAAAAATTTCCAGAACCACTCTTCCTCTGCCCCAGCTGTCATTTACGAAAAGCCCCAGCTCCTCCGCTGTTTTTCTGGCTGAGTCATAATCCGCAAGCTGTTCAAAGGTAATGCCTTTTTCCCCGAGTTCAACAATAGCCTGCTCCATGTTCATCCTTTTCCAGGGGGATTCAAGGTCTATTGTACGCCCGTTGAAGGGGATTTTTGCGGTTCCGCATATTTTTAAGGCTATATCCCTCACAAACTTCTCGATCATATCCATAAGATCGTGGTAGTCGGCATACGCCATATACCATTCAATCATGGTGAATTCGGGGTTGTGGCGTGTGGAGAGCCCTTCGTTGCGGAAGCTTCTGTTAATCTCAAAAACCCGCTCAAAGCCGCCGATAACAAGCCTTTTGAGGTAGAGCTCCGGCGCGATGCGCATGTAAAGAGGCATATCCAGCGCGTTATGGTGCGTGACGAAGGGTTTCGCTGTCGCACCGCCCGCTATGGGCTGCATCATCGGAGTTTCAACCTCCATGAAGTCCTTTGAGAGAAAGAAGTTTCTTATTTCCTGTATTATAGCGCTTCTTTTGCGGAAAATGTTGCGGACATTATCATTCATTATGAGATCCACATATCTTCTGCGGTATCTCTGCTCGACGTTAGTCAGCCCGTGAAATTTTTCGGGAAGATCTCTGAGAGCCTTGGTGAGCAGGCTGAATTTCTCTGTGTAAACCGTGAGTTCGCCTGTTTTTGTTTTGAAGACAAAGCCGGAGATACTCACAAAGTCGCCCACATCCGTAAGTTCAAAAACGCTGTACTGTTCTTCGGAGATGTCGCCTTTTTTGAGATAAGCCTGAATATTTCCTGTTCTGTCTTTAATATTGAGGAAGGTCGCCTTGCCGAACTGTCTGATGGCCATGACCCTTCCGGCTACTGTGAAGGTATATTTCTTTTCAAGAAGCTCGTGACCGTCAGTGTTTTCGAATCTTTCGGACACTTCCTTTATGCTGAACGGAACCTTGAATGAGTTTACATAGGGTTGAACTTTATTTTCGGCCAGTTTTTGAAGTTTTTCCAGACGGTGCTGATCCATGTTGAGTATGTTTTCTCCTTAATGATTGTCTGCCTATGAAACCCTTTGCTGAGGCAGTTTTCAAAGGCAGGACATAATATATGAATAGTGTGTTTTATTCATCTTAATGTGTTGACTTGTTATACAAAAATCTTTAATCTATTACAAGAAAGAAATTATTTAGACCTTTCCGGCATTTTGAAGTATTTTTATTTTGCCGAAACCGTCACATAATTGTTGCATAAGCATGAATTTTGATTTATTTCAGCATACAAGCCGGAGGTATAAAAGAATGTTAAACGGTCTCTACAATGTTTTTTCTAGTGACCTTGCCATAGATCTCGGAACAGCCAACACACTGATTTACGTTAAAGGCAAGGGAGTAGTTTGCGATGAACCCTCAGTGGTAGCTATAAACAACCATAACAAAGAAACCCTCGCTGTGGGGGACGAAGCAAAATGTATGCTGGGCCGAACCCCGGCGAACATCGTGGCCATCCGCCCCATGAAGGACGGAGTTATAGCCAGCTTCGAGCATACGGAAAAGATGCTCCGCTACTTTATCCAGAAAACCCTCAACAAGAAAAAATTCATCGGTCCTCGGATCGTCATATGTGTTCCCTCCGGTGTTACACAGGTTGAAAAACGCGCTGTGAAGGATTCCGCCATTCAGGCCGGCGCCCGCGAGGTTTACCTTGTGGAAGAGCCCATGGCCGCAGCCATCGGCGCCGGACTTCCCATTGAAGAACCCTCAGGCAACATGGTGGTGGACATAGGCGGCGGAACAACGGAAGTCGCTGTAATATCCCTTTCCGGCATAGTTTACTCAAACTCTGTCCGTGTCGGCGGGGATGAGATGGATGACGCCATCGTCAACTATATCAAAAGAAAATACAACCTTCTCATCGGTACAAGCACCGCAGAGAAGATCAAAAAGGAAATAGGCTCCGCCTTCCCCATGGAAGAGCGTAAAACCATAAAAATCAAAGGGCGCGACATGGTGTCGGGCATTCCCCAGACGAGAGAAATCTCAGATGCGGAAGCCAGAGAGGCCATAGAGGAAGCCGTGACCAAAATTGTGGACGCGGTGAGAATCGCCCTTGAAAAAACCCCGCCCGAGCTTTCCGCCGACATAGTCGACAGAGGCATAGTGCTCACAGGCGGCGGCGCGCTCCTCAAGGGGCTTGACAAACGCCTTGAGTCAGAGACCAAGCTTCCCATTCTCGTTTCGGATGATCCTCTCCGTGCGGTGGTTATGGGAGCCGGCAAGGTGCTTGACAATATCGAGCTTCTCAAAAAAGTAACCATAGACTAGTTTATCGATGAACGGCTGGAAAAAGATAGCGGGAATAACAGCCTTTCTTTTTTTCCTCATTCTGCTTCAGGTGCAGAACCCTGAAATTAACGGACCATTCAAAGGGATTTTCGGCAATGTCGTAAATCCCTTTATTTATTACTCTTCCAAG
>JBFWJG010000091.1:0-6816 GCA_050253335.1 Deferribacterales bacterium
AAGGGGCACTTCCTCCCTTATGAAATCTATCTCAAGCATCGGCTTCAGTATGTCGAACTTCTGCTTTGTGGCGGGGTCTGCATCCTCGAGGGTTTTTTCAAAGGCGTTGTAAAACCTGAGGAAGCTTTCCATGACATCCTTGATAAAGTGGGTGTTGTCCCCTATATACTGGATGGGTGTGTTTATTTCATGGGCTATTCCGGCCGCAAGCTGGCCTATGGACTCCATTTTCTGGGCTATGGCAAGCTGGCGTTCCAGCATCTTCTTCTCTGTCAGGTCGAAAAAGATTATCGCATTGTGGGGCTTGCCCTGCCACTTAACCTGAAGCACTGATTTGCTCACCGGAATGAATGTGTTGTCATCCAGAGTAATTATGTAATCTGTATGGGTGTCCGGCGTGTCTTTTGTGCTGCATATGAACTGCTCGCAGTTTTTCCCCATGAGGGGGCCTGCGCCTTTTTTAAGAAGCTTGTCCGCCGTGGCGTTTGAATAGGCTATGGTCTGGGTGTCAGGATCCACAAGGACGATGGCCGCCTGAATCCCCGTGAGTATGGAATCGAGGAAAAGCCTGTTTTCATCAAGCTCAAGCACAGCGAGAGTCCGTTCGGTGATATCCTGAATAATGCCGTTCAGCTCCGTGAATCTGCCGTTCGTTACAACGGGCTCGGCGGTGATGTTGACATATTTCACCGCGCCTCTGACAATGAAGCGGACGTCAATGGAATAGGGCTGGTAGTCCTCCCTGATTCTGTTTCTTCTCTCGATGAGCAGCTGCCTGTCATCCTCATGGACTATTTCAATGAGCTGTCCCAGAGTTATGGAATTGGTTGTGAAGCCTGTAATATTCATGGCTTCCGGCGAGATATGGTAAACCTGAGTGCCGATTTTGTGAACCCAGCTTCCGACTTTTGCTATGTTCTGGGATTTGCTCAGAATCCTTTCGCTCTCCTCAAGCTTCATCTGCATTTTTTTGTTTGAAAGGGTGATCCCTATGCTCACGCTTATGCGCTCAAAGAAGCGGATAATCTCTTCGGTGAATGTTCCTTCCTCGCGGGAGCAGATCTGCATAGCGCCGATCGCTTTGTCCTGTGCGGAGAGGGGAATCAGCGCCAGAGAGCGGTATTTGGTGTTCAGCTCGATATTAACAAGCCCTAGGCTCTTGAAAACATCACTGTAGGTCTTCACGGTTTCCTGAAGATTATTGCTCCAGAAGCTTCCGCCGTAGGTCATGAACGGATAGCCCGTGAGTTCCCTGCGCCTGTTGAGAACGGTTTCGCAGATGCAGGAAGCGCATCTGCTGTCCGGCGGCGTGCCCATGTCGTTTTCGCACATCACCTCGCATCTTGTGCTTAGGGTGTCCTCGGGGTTTACGGATTCAAAAAAGGAAAATCCGTCATCATCCAGCACCCTGATCGCCACTTCGTCATAGCCTGTGTATTCTTTTACTATGAAAAGAATGTCGCTGGTTATGTTTTTGAACGATTCCTGCTGGTTGAGAAGTTCAAGTATCTGTATCGCAAGCTGGAGTTTGTTTTTATGCACCTCATGGATCTTTTCCCGCTTTATGGAGGCGAAGGCAAGGCTGAGGTGAATCTTCAGAACATCGGGAGCCATAGGCAGGCGCACATAATAGTTGGGATGTGTCTCAAATTTTGCGTGGACGGGGTATTTCCCGCTGCTGTCCGCCACTACTGCGGGGATTGAGCGGTTCTCGCAGAAATTGAGAAGCTCAATAAGTTCCTCCGGCGAGCAGTCCGGCGTAAAATAGTAGATTATTATGAATGGGGATGACCTTTTGTAAGCTTTTTCTATCTCAGGAATTTCTGAAAAGAAACTGTCAGGGGAATATCCGGCCTGATTTAAGAGACCTGTAAATTCATCCCTTCCGGCCGCGTTTTTAGTGAAAACGGCAAGTTTAAATTCATTAACCAATGCACACCGTCCGGAAACAGGCAAGAGCCGCTCGACTGCTTTTGGGCTGTTATTGTGTTTTTTTCTTCGATAGTCATATTTTAATGAAATACATGTAATTTTCAAGGCTAAATCGGCACGGAGCGTAAACTGCCCTGTCTGCCTGTCTGTCAGGGATTCAGATGCGGAAGGTGTTTGAAAGCCCGCCTGTCATGTTTCTCTGTCACGTTAAGTGCACATCAGTTTATTGTTCTGAAAAGAAAGCTGTTTATCAAAAATCCCCCCGCAGAAAGCCAGAGGAACATCACCGCGGCGCATATAAGCGGTGCGGTTCCCACGCTTTTTATTTTGTCCGTTCTTGTCTCAATACCGAGCGCGGCCATGGCCGCAGCAAGCATAAAGGTGTCCAGAGTGTTTATAAAATCCGTCACAGGAGCGGGCAGGGCGGCAAAAGTGTTGAAAGCCGCCGCCGCAGCGAACATAAAGGCGAACCACGGGATCTGTATCCTTCCCCCTTCTTTGCCCCTGTTCACCATTGCGCTGAGAAGCAGAAGAAAAGGCGCCAGAAGCATGACTCTGCCCAGCTTGGTTATCACTGCGGTTTCAGGGGAACGCACCGCTTCACCCGCCGCCACCGCCTGAGCCACTTCGTGGATTGTGGAGCCGATATAGATGCCGAACTCTCCTGAACTCATTCCGGAAAAACTGAAAAAAAGCGGATAGATAAACATGGCGATTGTTCCGAAAAGAACCACTGTTCCCACTGCGGCGGCAGTTTTCTGCGGTTCCGGCTTAATGACGGCTTCGGCTGCCATGACTGCGGCGGCTCCGCAGATTGAGCTTCCCGCCGCGCAGAGAACCGCAGTGTCTCTGTCCATTTTCAGCAGTTTTGCGGTAATGATTCCCACAGCGAATGTGGTGACAAGCATTATGACATCCGCCAGCATTCCGGACGTGCCGATCTCCGCTATCTGGGTGAATGTGATCCTGAAACCGAAAAGTACAACTGCCGCACGGAGTATTTTTTTCTGGCAGAATGAAAAACCGGAGCTCCAAGAAGCGGGAATGAATCTGCCTGCGGTGTTCCCCGCAAGCATTCCGAAAATTATGGCTGTCACCACAGGTGAGAGCCCTGTGTTCTTTACAAACGGAATCTCCGCCGCAAGATAGGCGGAAATGCTCAGTACGGCTATCAGTCCGGTTCCTTTTATGAAGTTTTTATCCATGTGCGTTGTCATGATTCTCTCCGGCTTAAAGATTATGCTTGAAATATACAGCCGGATTAATATAAGTAAAATATAATGATTTGATTAATATGATAAGGAAAACTGAATGAATATCACTTTAAGACAGATTGAAGTATTTCTCGCTGTGGCCGCTTTCTCTCACGTGGGCAGAGCCGCCGAATCTCTCAACATATCCCAGTCTGCGGTGAGCATGGCGCTCGGGCAGTTTGAAGAAGCGGTGAAGGAGAGGCTCTTTGATCGCTCATCCAGAAAGGTTTTTCTGAACGATGCCGGTAAAAAGCTTCTTCCGTTTGCCAGAAAAGCCTATGAGGCGGCGGCGGAGGTGGAAAACTTCAGGAGTGACGGAAAAATCAGGGGCAGCCTGAAAATAGGAGCCAGCACAACAATCGGAAACTATCTCATGCCGTTTATAATCGGAAGGTTTTCGGAGATGTTCCCCGAAACCCTGATTACAATGGAGGTGGGGAACACCGCGGTCATAGCCGAAAGGGTGTCTGAGCATGAGCTTGACCTGGGCTTTACCGAGGGTCCTGTACATGATGATGAAATAACTGAGTTGTTTTGGCGCAAAGACAGACTGACGGTTTTTTCTCCGAAAAGTTTTATTGAAGAAAGCTATAGGCCGGATATACCTTCCTGGATTATTCGTGAGAAAGGTTCAGGAACCAGAGAAGTTTTCGAGGCGGCAATGTCAAAAGCCGGTACAGGTTTTAAAATCAAAATGGAGCTCGGCCACACGGAAGCAATCAAAAAGGCCGTGGAAGCGGGGCTCGGAATAGGGTGCCTTTCCGAACTGGCGGTGAGCGGGGAGATAAGCCGGGGAGTTTTCCGCAGGCTGAACCTCAATAACGCAGATTTCTCAAGAGACCTGAATATCATCACAAGAAAAGACAAGCACCTCACCGCCTCTATGAAGGCTTTTATAGATTACTGTTTAAAAGAGGACATAAAAACAGCCGGGTACCCCGATTAAGTGCCCGGCTGTTTTGTATGTAAGGGGAGAGAGAACAAGTTGCTAAAGCTTGTCCTTTCCTATGTTGATATTTTAATAATATTTTAGTTCGGATATTTTTTCAATTTTTTTTGTAAAAAAATCCGGATTTAGATTTGCCTGTTGACATAAAAGGACTTTAGGCAGTTTTTATTATATGTGCGGAGCGTGTCTGTTAATATGGAATTCAACTGCAGAGACTTTATAATAAGCGAATCGGAAAAAATTATGGACGGGCTCGAAAAAGCCTTTTTTGACGGGGGTTATCCTGAAATGGCCTCTAAGAAGGCTTCGGAGAGGCTCAGGTTCATAACCGAACTTGCCGGATACTTTGACTCGCCTGATGTTCCCGCGGAGGCCTTTTCCTCCGGCACCTCCTACTGTCTTCCTGTTTATTCTGATATATTGAAAACCGCCTCCGCCTACCGCGCTGAAGGGGTTGCTCTGAACTCCTTTCTCGCCGTGCTCAAGATCACTTTTGACTATTTCGAAGAACTTTTCACTTCCGCCGACAGCGGAGCCGGATGCGGAACAGCGGATTTTCTGCGCAGCTTCAGAAGAAGAGCCGGACTCCTTGAGCATGCCGTGGTGAGCGAATGGATCAACGCGGGCAGCAGAACAATGAATACTGCGCTTATGGAGGTCAACAGGAAGCTCACCGTCGCCCAAAGCAGGTATGAAAAAATAATGGAGGCCGACGGCAGCATTATATTATTCTTCGCTGAAAACGGGATCATAACAGATTCCAACTTCAGGGCAAAATACGCCTTCGGGGAAGACCCCGCAGGCTACAACGTTATGGAGTTTCTGGGGATAAACGAAAAGAACCTCCAGGCGTTCATAAGAAAATACGGCGAGGCGCGACACGAAATCCTCATGGACGGACAATATTTCGCTGTGCGCCTTGTGCCTCTGGGCAGCGTGAACACCGGCGTGATTGAATACATGTTTATTTTCCACAACATAACCGGAATGGTGGATGAGAGAATCGGTCTTGAGGAAGAGGTTATGCGGAGAATCGAGGAGCTTGAGGGCTCCAAAAAGTTTTTCGAGTCAGTGTTCTCATCCGCAGGGGACGGCATAATAATATTCGACAACGAGAACAGTCTTGTGAAAGTAAACAGAAAAGCCTGCAAGATGTTCGGCGTTCAGGACGGACAGTCCTGCATAAACAGCGTGATGGATCTTTTTCTCACCGGAAACCAGAAAATACTTTTCAGCATAACACGTCAGCTGAAAGACACTGAAACATGGGACGGCGAGATGGAAATGACCGGAATGAGCGGCAGGTTCCCCGCGCTTGTCACATTAAACAGGTTCGATGTGGACAATAAGACATACTACTCCCTTCTGGTTCGTGACATTTCCTCCCTGAAGGAGATGGAGCGCGAGCTTGTGGACGAGAAAAAGCAGGTTGAGGAAAAGAATATAGCGCTCAGAAATATTATTCAGAGCATAAAAGGGCAGGACGAGGATCTCCGCTCCGAGCTTCTTTTTAAAATGGAGAGCCATATCCTTCCCCTTATGGAAAGGCTCCGCAGGGAGAAGGACGAAAATGAAAAAAGCATTCTTTATTCAGATATATGTGAGAGTATTTCAGGCCTGCTTGACAAGGAGCATGTCAGGAGCCACGCTGGGGAGATCTTTGCAAAGCTTTCCCGGACAGAGGAACGCATCTGCCGAATGATAGTTACGGGCTATTCCACGAAGCAGATCGCGGATGAGCTTTTTGTCACCCACGACACAGTGCAGACCCATCGTAAAAACATAAGAAAAAAGCTTGATATTAATAATAAAGATGTGAACCTGTACACTTATCTTAAAAACCTTTCCTCATCATCAGAACAATAGTCATTACTGGTTAGATCGGGTAGGTATTACCCGATCCATACCCGATTTTTACCCGGTTTTTCATGGTGTCTATAAACGTCAATAACCTCTAGATTATATTCAACATTCACTTGCGGGTGTTTAGTTTATTTCTACAAGGAGGAAGTATGCGCTACCTGTCGGTTAGTTGTATGCTTGTGTGTCTTCTGCTTCTCAGCGGCACGGCACAGGCATTTGAGAACGGCGCTTCGAACACGCCGGACAGCTGGACGCAGCAGGTCTCTCCCGGCCAGTTTAAGGAGAGCTATGAAGGAATAGGTCTTACGGACGACACTAAGATCTACCTTACGCTGACGTCCCGCTACAGACTGCGTACGAACGACTACGCAGACGATCAGGACTTCTATCAGTATCTTCGTGTCCATACGGACGCAGTGAAGCTCGGAGACGGTACGGTTAAGTTTGCCGCGTTTGCCAGATTCGCAGATGATATTGACGGAGACCACAAGAAGAGCTGGGGAGATAACTACTACTATTATCACCGTGACGCTCTTGACACCCAGCTCGGTTATGATGACTGGGCTCCGAGACTGTACAACGGCTACGCTCAGTTTGACGGCGTAATCAAGAACACAGTCCTGAATGTGGGACGCTTCTATCTTTCCCATCAGAACACCTTCCAGCTTGACGGAGCGGACGCTTCAGTGAAGCTCGGCGAGATGGTAGAGGTATACGCTTTCGGGGGTAAACCCGTGAGCTACTACTATGATGTTGATGACGACAGGCTCTACGGCGGCGGAATCAATGTCAACGTGATGGAAAGGACGAAGCTCGGCG
>JBFWJG010000092.1:0-6788 GCA_050253335.1 Deferribacterales bacterium
TGATCTGTATATCCTCCCCGCCCGAAAGAGCAAGGAGCGCACACCCCAGAATAGCGAGGGCTGAGGAGATGTACCACCGCATCCTGATTTTTTCATGAAGAATGAAATAGCCGAGGATCCCCGCGCTGACAGGTGCGGAACCTATTGCGACTATGGTTCCCACTGCAACTCCAGTAAGTTTGACCCCTGTGAAAAAAGTCACCTGATACGCCGCAACGGCAAGCCCGCCCAAAAGCACATGAAGCCTGTTCCAGGGCGCTCCGCCCTTGAAGCTGCCGGAAAAAACAGCAAGCAGAAGAAGCCCTGTTCCGCCTACCAGAAGCCTGAAAGCCCCGACTGTCATGGGGGATGCCCCTTCAGGGGCAAAAAACTGCGCAGTGCCTGTAGTTCCCCAGAGAACCGCCGCCGCGATGATAAAAAAAACGCCTTTGCTCATAAAAATACCTTATATTTTAAACAATTAGTAACATTAGGAGAATATGCTCTTTAAGAATTAAAAGCAACATTAAAGAATGCTGGGCAGCCTCCTGTTCCGAAACATTGGGAAACAAAACTGTGTGTTCTCATCATCAAATCGGACAATTTTACATAAACTCAGAAAAGCTATTGACTAACCTTATTCTCTTTGATATAAACGGATTCCCCAACAGGAAAGAGTAGCGGGATGTAGCGCAGCTTGGTAGCGTACACCCTTGGGGTGGGTGTGGTCGCAGGTTCAAATCCTGTCATCCCGATTTAAAAACCTCTTAAAGCCAGTCGTTTAAGCGACTGGCTTTTTTATTTATCCATTTTGATGTTTTCCGCTTTATCTCTAACCGAACCAAAATCCTGCACTATCTTACATCTTTCAGCAAGCTCTCAACCGACTGTTATCATAAATCAAATTTTTCATAATCTTTTATCAGCCGAATCAATTTAAATATGGTATTAATTATTATTCCGCAAAGACAAGTAAGTACACGAGACATTTATAATGCATATTGCTCACATTAAAGAAACTGATGAGAAAATGAAGGAACACCTCCTCTGTGAACATTTAACAGAAACGGCTGATTTAGCCGCATATTTTGCAAAAGCATTTGGCCAGGAAGAATACGGAAAGGTCTTAGGGCTTCTGCACGATATAGGTAAAAGTTCAGACGATTTTCAGAGAAGAATAAGAGGAGACAGCCAACTGCAGACCGACCACTCCACAGCGGGCGCCGTTGAAGCAGACAGACGTTATAAATCAATAGGACGGCTGCTGGCATACTGCATAGCCGGCCATCACTCCGGACTCCCTAACGGTACGGATGAATCCGACTCCTGCCTTACAGCCCGCTTAAAAAAGGAAATCTCCCAATACGAATTGTCTGTGGAGCTTCCTCAGAACATACCAAGCCCAAATTTAAAGAACTGTGCCCCGTCACATTCCGGTTTTTTGCTTACTCTTTTAATCAGAATGCTTTATTCATGTCTTGTCGATGCGGACTATCTTGACACTGAAAGATTCATGCAGCCGGAGCTTAACAGTTTAAGAGAAAACAGACAGAGTATTAACGCCGTGCATCTGGCCATTTTCAACAGATATATAAAGCAGTTTGCTGAAAATACCGAACAAAGCGCAGTTAATACAATAAGAAACGAAATACTGAACCACTGTGTAAAAGCATCTGAATCCAGTGCCAGACTTCTAACCCTCCTTGTCCCAACAGGGGGTGGGAAGACTCTCTCATCCATGGCGTTTGCCCTGAACCACGCAGTAAAGCGGAATCTGCCCCGCATAATATATGTTATTCCGTTTACGAGCATTATTGAGCAGAATGCAAAGATATTCAGAAGTATCTTCGGTGAAAATGATATACTTGAACATCACAGCAACTATGAATACAAAAATCACAGAAATGACGAAGAAACTGAGGAAAGCTACCGAATGCGCCTCTTCTCTCAAAACTGGGACTCCCCTATTGTTGTCACCACGGCGGTTCAGTTTTTTGAATCTCTTTTCTCCAACAGATCATCCAAATGCCGCAAGCTGCACAACATAGCGAACAGTGTAATTATTTTTGATGAAGCTCAGAGTATTCCGCTGAGCTACCTTCAGCCCTGCCTCACTGCGGTTAATCTTTTATGCAGCCATTTTAACTGTACGGCAGTTTTCTGCACGGCAACTCAGCCGGCACTCGGCAGTGAGCATCTTAAAAAATTCAAGCTTGAAAATGTTAAAGAAATAATTCCTGATCCTGGCATTTATTTCGACAAACTGAAACGTGTGTCTATTCATAATCTTGGGAAAATGCATGACAGCGAAATTATTGAAAAAATCTCTGCTGAAAAAACATCGCTGACCATAGTTAATTCGAGAAAACATGCATTCAGTCTGTTTCAACTCCTGAAAAATAAGAAAAAGAATGTATTTCACCTGAGCACCCTCATGTGCCCCGCCCACAGAAACTCAGTGTTTGCTGAATGCAGAGAACTTTTAGACAACAAACAGGAGTGTACCCTAATCAGCACACAGCTTATAGAAGCAGGAGTAGATATAGATTTCCCGACTGTCTTTCGTGCCAAAGCAGGTGCTGATTCGATTGCGCAGGCAGCAGGCAGATGTAACCGAAACGGAAAGATTAAACAAGGCAGAGTTTTTCTGTTTGAGTCGGCGGAACACCCTGTTCCTAAAATTTTTCGTCAGCAGGCTGACGCTGCCGAGGAAACTACCAGACTCTATCAGGATATTCTGGATCCGCAGGCAATTGAACATTATTTCGGGCTTTTGTACTGGTCATACGGAAAACTAGATAAACACTGCATAACAGACATGATTAACGAAGGAGCAGGCAGTCTGGACTTCCCATTCAAAAGCATTGCTGAAAAATTCAAGCTGATCGACTCGGATACCGTTCCGGTAATTATCAGATATAATGAAGAAACAGAAACACTTATCCGGGATATAGAATATTCAGGCAATTTCCGCAGGCTTCAGAAATATACGGTTCAGCTTTTTGAGAACGAATTCCGAAAAATCCGCAGTCATATATCAACAGTGAACAATATGTTCCATATACTTGAAAGCAAGGATATTTACAGCAGTGATACAGGGATAAACATATTCGAAGATGGATACAGTCAAGAGGATTATATATTTTAGGAGGCTAGGATGTCATTCGGAGTAAGTTTAAGAGTCCGGGGAGAATATGCCTGCTTTACCAGGCCGGAAATGAAGGTCGAACGTGTAAGCTATGACATAATCACCCCATCGGCAGCCAGAGGTATTCTTGAAGCTGTTTACTGGAAACCGTCAATACGCTGGGTTATAGACAGAATCCATGTCATAAACCCCATAAAATTCACAAATATCAGAAGAAATGAAGTCGGCGGCAAACTTTCTGAAGCCAGCATCAAAAAATCAATGAGAGACATGAAAACGCCCGTCAGTTTTTTTATCGAGGAAGACAGGCAGCAGAGAGCCGCACTTGTTCTCAAGGATGTGGAGTACATTATCGAAGCCCATTTTGAGTTTACATCAAAAGAGGATAACGATCCCGATAAACACACTGCCATGTTCTCTGAAAGAGCTTCAAAGGGCAGATGCTTTAACACACCGTATCTCGGATGCCGTGAGTTCTCTGCATCTTTTGAACTGATCGAAGGCGAAATACCTGTTTCGAAAATCCAGGGAGAAACAGATCTGGGCTGGATGCTGCATGATATAAACTATCAGCCTGCTGACAGTAAAAATAAGAACAGCTTTCTCACCGGACAGGGAAAACGTGTTGTCGCCGAACCGCAGTTTTTCAGGGCAGTTATGAAAAACGGCATAGTCGAAGTCCCCGCGCTTTCGTCAACAGGAGCTTAAAATGATACTTCAGGCTTTGAACGACTATTACAACAGGCTCGCAAGTGAAGGAGAAGACATCCCCCTGCCCGGCTTCAGCGAAGAGAAGATATCATTCTGCATTGTCATTGATAAAGAAGGTAATCTTATCAGAGATGAAGATATAAGAGATCACGAAGGGAAAAAGCCCGCCCCTAAGCTGATGAAAGTGCCGGCAGCTGTTAAACGAGCATCCGGCGTAAATGCAAATCTTCTTTGGGACAATATCGACTACACACTGGGCATATGCACGAAGGATAAACCCGAAAGGACACTTCAGCAGTTTGAAGACTTCAGAGCCAAGTGCATAAGTTTGTCAGAAAAAGCGGACACAGAACCTCTCCGCGTTCTTACAAAATTCCTGAACACTTGGAACACGGAAAATTCTGCAAAATTGAATAACCTTGAAGAAATGAAAAATGGGGCGAATATAGTTTTCCGCATTGAAGGTGAGCAGACATACATCCACGATTATCCTGAAGTTAAGAGAGCTTTATCCGGCGACAGCAATGACAGCGCAGAGGAGAACATAAAAGGAACGTGCCTCGTTACCGGAGAAAAAAATGTTGATTTAGCGCGCCTGCATCCTTCAATAAAAGGCTTTGCAGGACAAACAACAGGAGGCTCAATAGTTTCCTTCAATAAAGCCTCATTTACATCCTACAATAAAACTCAGAGTTATAACTCTCCGGTATCTTCTTCCGCCGCATTTGCTTATGTGACCGTTCTCAACAAGCTTCTCAGTTTTGACAGCAGACAGAAAGTACGCATCGGAGATACAACAATTATTTTCTGGACCGAGAGGGAAACACCCGCAGAGTCGCTTCTTTCTGCTTTTTTTTCATCAGGAGTAGAAAGTGAAGCAAATGACAATACTGGAGACAACAAAAAACTGCGCAATTTCCTTGAATCCGCCCGAAACGGCAAAAGCCTGCCCCCTGACTTCGGAGATGAAGGCATTAAATTCTTCATACTAGGTTTGTCTCCCAACGCTGCAAGGATTTCTGTCAGGTTCTGGAACGTCAGCACTCTCGGGGAAATACACAAGCTTGTAGGGCAACATCTTCAGGACTGCGAAATAGAAAAACAATACCCCGCAGATCCTGAAGTTCCCGGCATATGGAAAATACTCCTTGAAACGGCACTCCAGCGTAAAAGCGAAAATATCCCCCCACTTCTTGAGGGTGCGTATTCCTATGCGGTGATAACGGGCAGAACATACCCGCAGACAATATTAAATAAAATCATCAACAGGATACGAGCTGACGGAAATATAAACTACATTCGTGCTTATGCCCTGAAAGGTTATTTCAACAGAAAAGCCAGAATAAATAAATCATCAATGGAGGTTACAGTGAGCCTTAATAAGGAAAACCGGAATCCGGCATATCTGCTGGGAAGACTCTTTGCAGTTCTCGAAAAAGCGCAACAGGACGCTGTTCAGGCAAAAGCCACAATCAAAGACAGATTTTACGGAGCAGCTTCCGCAACTCCCGCCAGTGTGTTCCCTCTGCTTCTCCGCCTTGCTCAGCACCACATTTCAAAAGCGGAGTACGGGAGATTCAGGGATATGGAAATTCAGGAAATTGCCGAAAACATATCCGTTTTCCCGAAAACTCTGAATCTTGAAGAACAGGGAATATTCGCCCTCGGCTATTACCACCAGAAAAACAGCATGTATAAATCAAATAAAAAAGATAAGGAGCAGGAAAATGTCTCAGCCGATTAAAAACAGATACGAATTTGTTTACTTTTTTGATGTGGAAAACGGTAACCCGAACGGTGATCCTGATGCGGGGAACATGCCGAGAATCGATCCTGAAACAGGCTATGGCATTGTGACGGACGTGTGCCTGAAAAGAAAAATCAGAAACTACGCAGAAATCGCCAAAAAAAACCAAACCGGATTTAACATCTATGTTCAGGAAAAAGCTGTTCTGAACAGGCAGAACATGATGGCTTATGAGGCACTTAACCTCGATCCGAAAACTGTGAAAGGAACTCCGCCTGAAACAACTTTGTGGATGTGCAGAAACTTCTTCGATATAAGAGCCTTCGGAGCAGTCATGACAACAGAGGTAAACTGCGGTCAGGTGCGCGGGCCGGTTCAGATCAACTTTGCAAAAAGCCTGACTCCTGTTACTCCTCTTGAAATAAGCATTACAAGAATGGCGGTAACAAATGAAAAAGATCTTGAGAAAGAACGCACAATGGGGCGCAAGCATATTCTTCCTTACGGATTATACAGGGCGGAAGGCTACATATCCGCTAATCTTGCCGAAAAAACAACGTTTTCGGAAGAAGATCTGGCATTTCTGAAAGAGGCTCTGGTGAATATGTTTGATCATGACCATTCAGCCGCAAGAGGGAAAATGAATGCCCGAAAGCTTTTCTTCTTCAAACATGACACAGCTCTCGGCAACGCTCCGGCTCATGTGCTTTTTGACCTTGTCAAAACCGAGTTCAAACCTTCGGAAGGGAACGTAGCACGCAGCTTTTCTGATTTTGAAATAACAGTGGCGAATGTGCCTCAGGGAGTGACTCTGGAAACCGTACTGTAATGTCAGCTGACGAAACTGCTGTAAGCATCTCTGCTCTCCAGCATTATATATTCTGCCCGCGGCAGTGTGCGCTCATCCATGTTGAACAGCTATGGAGCGAGAACTTTTTCACTGCCGAAGGGCGGATTCTTCACGAAAAAGTTGACACGGGCGAAAGAGAAAAACGCGGAAGCATCATAACAGAGCGCTCAGTTCACATATTTTCAGACAAGCTGAAGCTTAGAGGGATAGCCGATGTGGTGGAATTACACGATAACGGCAGGGTAGTCCCTGTGGAGTACAAAAGAGGAAAACCGAAAAGCGACCATGCGGATGAGATACAGCTTTGCGCTCAGGCACTTTGCCTTGAGGAAATGCTCAGTGTCAGGATTGAT
>JBFWJG010000093.1:0-6781 GCA_050253335.1 Deferribacterales bacterium
ACTTTTCACACCCGGGATCCTCTTTGAGGAGCTGGGGCTCAGATACATAGGCCCTGTGAACGGACACAAGGTCGCCGATCTGGACAAAGCGTTTCAGAACGCCATGCTTCAGGACGGGCCGGTGATAATCCATGTCTCCACCAAAAAGGGACAGGGGTACGGACACGCCGAGAAAGATCCGTCCAGATTTCATGGAGTTTCATCTTTTGATGTCAGCACAGGCTGCTCCTCCAAGCTGGGCAGCGCCGAATCATACACTGATGTTTTCGGAAAGATTCTTGCCGAAATGGGCGGAAAAAACAAAGAAATTGCAGCTGTAAGCGCCGCCATGAAGGACGGCACGGGGCTTTGCGAATTCGAACAGAAATGCCCCGACAGGTTCTTTGACGTGGGCATAGCCGAACAGCACGCGGTGACATTTGCCGCAGGGCTTGCCATCAGCGGAATACGCCCTTATGTAGCCATATATTCCACCTTCTTCCAGCGCGCTTTTGACCAGATAATTCATGATGTGGCAGTGCAGAACCTTCCCGTCGTGTTCTGCGTGGACAGGGGCGGGCTTGTGGGTGCTGACGGCCCCACGCATCACGGCGTTTTTGACATATCTTATTTCCGCATGATACCGAACATCTCCATCATGCTCCCTAAGGACAGCTACGAGCTTGAAACCATGCTGAAAATGACGATGGCGCTCAAAGGCCCCTCAGCGGTGAGATACCCCAGAGGCGAGGCTCACCATTATCCCGAACTGCCCGTTTCATCTGTCGAATACGGCAGACCGGAAGTGATAGAGGCGGAAGGGGAGATAGCAATAGTCTCGGCAGGACATATTTTTGAGGAATCGTACAAACTCTGGAAAAAGCTGAAAGAGGAATACGGACAGGTCTCTCTCATAAATCTCCGTTTTCTCAGGCCGCTGGATCAGGAATACCTGTGCAGTGTCATAGGCTCCAAAAAGCTTGTGGTGACTGTTGAGGAAGGTTCCGTCAAAGGCGGAGCCGGAGAAGAGGTTCAGTCTGTTCTTATGGACGGCGGAAGCAGGGCGAGGGTTGTCCGTTTCGGCATACCTGATATGTTCATAGAACACGGCTCAGTGAAGGAACTCAGGCAGATCTGCGGGCTGACCGCGGAGCAGATGTTTGAGAAAGTGAAATCCGTTTACGGCGGATTATGAAAAAAGAACGCCTCGATCTGCTTTTGGTGGAGTACGGGCTGGCGGAATCGCAGGAACATGCCAAACGCCTGATAATGGCGGGGCTGGCTGTTGCTGATGACCACAGGGTCGATAAGCCCGGTCAGCTGATAAGCCGCGATGCCGTGCTGAGGCTCAAGGAAACCCTGCCGTATGTAAGCCGGGGCGGCTTAAAGCTTGAGAAGGCGGTGAGCGCATTCGGGCTTGATTTTAAAAATAAAACAGTTCTCGATATAGGCTCCTCCACAGGCGGTTTCACAGATCTTGCTCTCCAGAAAGGGGCAAAAAAGGTGTTCGCTGTTGATGTGGGCACAAACCAGCTCCATGAAAAGCTCAGGAAAGACAGCCGTGTAATAAGCCTTGAGCAGACCAACTTCCGCACAATTCCTTTTGAAACAATAGGCGAAAAGGCGGATATAATCGTTTCCGATGTATCATTCATCTCCCTTTCAATGATTATTCCCTCCTGCGTGCAGTTCTGCCGTGACGGAACGGAGGCTGTTTTCCTCATTAAGCCCCAGTTCGAGGCGGAAAGAGGCGAGATAGGCAGAAACGGAATCGTCACCGACACATCAGTTCATGTCCGTGTCATAGAATCCGTGATCAGCTCGGCTGAGGGCTCGTCATTCTTTTTCCACGGGCTAACCCAGTCCCCCATCAGGGGTGCAAAAGGAAATCTTGAATATCCTGCGTATTTTGTATACAATTGCCCGTCAGACTTCGCTGAAATTACGGAGATTATCAAACGGGTAGCGGATGAAAACCATATCTATTGTAGCAAAGCCTCACGGGGAGAAAGTCAGACAGACACTTGAAAAGGTCTGTGCCTTCCTTGCCGGAAAAGGCGTCAGAGTCCTCTTTGAGGAAAAAGCCGCCGCAGTCATGGGGACTGCGCCCGCAGATGATGACGAAATCAGAGAAAAATCAGACCTTATCGTAGTCCTCGGCGGGGACGGAACCCTTATTTCCGCCGCGCGTCTTCTGGGAGCCGCGGAAACACCTGTTCTCGGGGTGAACCTCGGCAGGCTCGGCTTTCTCACAGAAACCAGAGTGGACGATGTTGTCAGCGCACTTGATGATTTCCTGAATGATGACTACAGAATTGAAAAAAGGATGAAGCTTCACTGCCACCTCGAAGAGGAAGGGGAAAGAACCCTTGAGATTGAAGTGCTCAACGATGTGGTTATCAATAAATCAGACCTTGCCAGAATCATAGAGATGGAAGTGTATATAAACGGCGATTTCGTTAACCGCTACAGGGCGGACGGACTGATTATCTCCACCCCCACAGGCTCAACAGCCTACAACCTCGCGGCGGGCGGGCCGATTGTTCACCCTGAGACTGAGACAATAATCATCTCTCCCATCTGTCCGCACGCACTCACAAACAGACCTATAGTAATAAGCGATAACAGCAACATCACAATAAAGCTGAGAAGCTGGGACGAGAATGTTTCCATCACCTACGACGGTCAGGTGTGGCGTTCTATAGACCCGAAAATGACAATAACTGTCAAAAAAGCCAAATCTCCCACGGTTCTCGTTGTTCCCAAGGATAAAAACTACTACTCCCTTCTCAGGGAAAAACTCGGCTGGGGCGATGCCTGATGCTTAATATGCTTCGTGTTGAAAATCTTTCCGTTATCGAGTCCGCCACTGTTGAGTTCGGGGAAGGGCTGAATATCATCACTGGTGAAACCGGCGCGGGGAAATCCGTGTTTATAGGCGCTCTGAAGCTCCTTCTGGGTGAGCGCTTCGCCAGAACCCTTCTTCGTGACGAGGATAAAAAGCTTGTGGTGGAGGGGCTTTTCAGCGGGGATTTCTCACGCCTGTCTTCCGACACCAGAGAGCAGTTTGAAATCGAGGACGAGGTTATAATCCGCAGGGAGATAGACAGTGCAGGGAAAAACCGCGTTTATCTCAACGGAAAGCTGGCAACGGTTGTTCAGCTTAAAGAAGTGGCGGAAGGTTTCGCCGATATACACGGTCAGCATGAGCACCAGAGGCTCCTGAACCCCGCCTGCCATATAGAGTTTCTGGACGCCGCTGTGGAACAGAAACCGAAAGACGCCTATCTTGAGGCATATTTTAAGTATCAGGAAAAGAAGAAAAAATTTGAAAACATCAAGTCTGACATAGCAAAAACACTGAAAGAAAAGGATATTCTTGAATTTCAGCTTAATGAGATAGAGTCAATGCGCATCGACCCCGCAGCGGATGAAGGGCTGGAGGAGAAAATCAGGATGCTCTCCCATATGGAGAAGATACGCGAAGCGGCGGCAACTTCCCTGAACTACCTGAAAGACGGCGAAGTGAACGCGTCCGAACTGATCGGGAGCGCCTCCTCCCTTATGGCTTCTGTTGCGGATTACGGCGCGGAGCTGGCTTCCGCTTCGGAGAATCTTGCAGAGGCGGGATACAGGATAGCGGATGTTACGGCGCTTCTGGAAAAGATGCTGGATATGCAGGAACTCGACCCCGAAGAGCTCAACAGGCTCATGGACAGGAAATTCCGCCTGGCGAACCTGATGAAGAAATACGGCGGCACACTGGAAGAAGTTATCCGCCACGGGCAGATCATAAAAGAGCGTCTGGACAACCTTTTTCTGGATGAGGACGCAATGAGCAAAATGGAAAAAGAGGTGTCGGCTCTTTATTCCGAGGCACAGAAAAAGGCGGATGAACTCAACGCCGCAAGAAAAAAAGCCGCAGATAAACTATCCTCAGAAATAATTAAAAATTTAAATGAACTGGAACTCAGGAACTCTGTCTTTAACCTTGAGTTTTTTCCGCAGGATGAACTTGACGAACTGGGCGGAGTCCGCACAGAGTTTTATATATCCACAAACCCTGGCTTCCCTCCGGCTCCTCTGGCAAGAGTGGCCTCAGGCGGGGAGATTTCAAGGGTTATGCTTTCGCTGAAGGATGTTTTTGCCGAGTCTGATCATGTCGGCACACTTGTGTTTGATGAAATTGACACAGGCATAAGCGGAAAAACGGCGAAGCAGGTGGCAAAAAAACTGGGCAGCATTGCCCGCGGAAAGCAGGTTATAGTCATCACCCACCTTCCTGTTGTGGCGGCTGAAGGAAACAGGCATTTTCACATTTCAAAGGGTACTGACGGCGACAAAGCCAGAACCGATGTGAAAGCGCTCTGTGATGATGAAAGGGAAGAGGTTCTCGCGTTTATGATTGCGGGAGAAAAAACCCCTTCATCCCTTGAGCAGGCGAAAGAGCTTCTGTCAGGCAGGGGGGATAATGCTTAGCGCGTTTGTTAATTTTGTTCTGGATGCCGTTCACGGCATGGGCTACTGGGGGATCGTTCTCCTCATGGCTCTTGAAAGCTCATTTGTTCCTTTTCCCAGCGAGGTTGTGGTGCCCCCGGCGGGCTATCTGGCTGCTCAGGGGAAAATGAATATATACTTTGTTATTCTCTCCGGTATTGCGGGAAGCATAATCGGAGCGCTGGTAAACTACTTTATTGCAGTTTACATGGGCAGAGGGCTCCTTAAAAAGTACGGCAGGTATCTTTTCCTTAAAGAGGAAAAGTTTGTGAAGGTGGAAAACTTCTTCCTGAAACACGGAGAGATCACCACATTCACCGGAAGGCTTATCCCTGTGATAAGACAGTATATTTCATTTCCGGCAGGACTGGCCGGGATGAATATTCCCAGATTCTGCTTTTATACTGGTCTGGGAGCCGGAATCTGGGTTGTCGTACTTGCGTGGGTGGGATTTTTCATCGGAAACAATCCTGAGCTAATGCACAGTAAATTAAAGACGATAAGTATTTTACTGCTTGTTTTTGTAGCCGTTACAGTTGCGGGCTACTTTTATTTTCAAAAAAAGAGAAAGAAGGCTGTGTTATGAAAAAAATTATCTATTCCGTACTTACCGCCGTGCTTATTTTTACGGCTCAGGTTTCCCATGCGTCACCTTATATTGAAAGAACTGTCAAATTCGGAGAAACCCTGTACTCGATTCTGGGGGGGATTTTTGATTCCGCACAGGTTGTTGAAATCGTAAAGGAAATCAAAAGCCAGCTGCCCGATTTTACTCTGAAAGCGGGCGCCACTCTTCTTACTGACGAAAACTCGGTGCTTTTTAAACTCAGTATGGATAAGGAGCTCCGGATCGAGAAAGAGGGCGACGGTTTCAGGGTTGAAGCGGTTAAATATCCGGTGGAAACTGTAACCACATATGTTTCAGGCACGATTGACAGCAGCCTCTACAACGCAATAACTTCCACGGGAGAGGATTTTTCCCTCGCTATGAAGCTGGCTGAGATCTACGAATGGGAAATTGACTTTTTCAAAGATATCCGCGGAGGGGACAGCTTTACTCTTCTTGTGGACAAAAAGTTTATCAAGGGCGAGTTCGCCGGCTACGGCAAGGTTCACGCGGCGGATTTTTTCAATAACGGCCGCCACATCCGCGCTCTTTACTATGAAAACGGCAAGACCAGAGGCTATTTCACTCCGGAAGGAAACGCCCTCAGAAAAGGATTCCTCAAGGCTCCGCTGAAATTCGGCAGAGTTTCTTCAACTTTCAGCTACAAAAGGCTCCACCCCGTTCTGAACAAGGTAAGGCCGCACCTCGGAGTGGACTATGCGGCTCCCACAGGAACACCTATCTACGCCACTGCTGACGGCTACGTGAGCAAAAGGGGCTACGGCAAATACAACGGCAACTACATCGGTCTGCGCCATACTAACGACTACCACACGCTTTTTCTCCATCTTTCAAGATTTGCGAAAGGAATGAGCGTCGGCAGGTATGTGAGGCAGGGTGAGGTTATAGGGTATGTGGGCAACACAGGAATATCCACCGGACCTCACGTTGACTACCGCCTTAGAAAAGGGAACACATACATAAACCCTCTGACATTCAAATCACCCGCACCCAAGCTTCCCAAAGCTGAAATCGCAGAGTTTCAGGAAACAACGAAATATTACGCTTCAAAGCTTGATGAGGCACTTGTGAGAACAGCTTACGCTTCCAGAACTGTTCCTACCATGTAATAAAGATAAGCGCCCTCTGCATAAATCATCCCATGCCCTCCTTCGCAAAAGGAGGGCATTTTGTTTTTAATCACAGCCACTTCTCTTATAATAAAGGGTGATTGAGGGGGGATTTTGCATGTATGAACAAGTCAGCTTTTTTGTGTCTAGATTTTCAACCTGAATTTTCTTCCGAAAAGGCTTGCCGTTATTGAGTTGGAGTAGATGCCGAGTCTTTTTCTCAGCCATGAGAGCGGTCTTTCTCCCCTTACCCTGATTCGTTTGATATACCGCACATCAGTGTTGCGGGCGTTTGCCCCTCTGTCGAATGTGAATGCTCCCTTGTAGCCGGTTTCTTCAAGTATGCTCACCGAAAGCCTGTCATACTGACCGCAGGGCCAGCTGAAAAAACCGCAGGGGCGCGCAAGGAGATATTCGAGCTCTTTTTTGCTCTCTTCAAGCTCAATGCGGCAGAGTTTTGCGCGTTCGTCCATGCCCCTGAGAACAGGCACGCCGTCTCTGAGCGTGTAGCCGTTATAAGCAAGAGCAGAGCCCACATCATAAACCTTGTCGCCTTCCTTCAGTCTGC
>JBFWJG010000094.1:0-6768 GCA_050253335.1 Deferribacterales bacterium
GATTTAAGCTCAGAATCACCGATTTTCTCGCATCTGAGTGCATGAAAGAAGCCATAAGCCGGAAAACAAATGACGCCAAAACAAAAAAAATAAAGATTAACTTTAATGCCGTATCCGACAGCATAATCACCGGAGACAGGGAAGCGCTGACGGAAGCCCTCACCATGCTTACGGAGAATGCCGTGCTTTACTCACGGGAAGACTCTGAACTGAACCTGAAAATCCTTTATGACAACGGTCTGGCCGTGTTCCATGTGGAGGACTGCGGAGAGGGGCTGGATGATGACACAAAGAGCACCATCTTCGGTGATTTCCGCATAACAGACAGCCGCAGGCACATCAGAGGAATGGGCATAGGTCTCAATATAGTAAAACACATCGCCGAAATGCACGGCGGGCGGGCGGAAGCCGCCGACTCTGTTTGCGGCGGGGCTGTCTTCAGGCTTTATATCCCATGCAAAGGCGGACAGCCATAAAAAATTCCGCTCAATACGCCCCTTTTCTCGTTATCATCATCCTCACGGCGGTCTCAGCGGCTGTTCTGCTTTCCGCGGATGTGCTGTTCCGGCCGTCCGGAAAAATCCGTCATGAAAAAAACGCCGCGGAAATCATCGCCTCAAAGGAGCTCCGGCAGGAGCTGGACAACACATTAAACAGAATAGACTATGTACGCAGGCAGGAAGACTCCGCAATCAGAACAAGCCTGAGCAATCAGGCGGAAGCCGCCGTAAAATTCATAACAAAGATGACAGAGCTCCACGGAAAAAATGAGGGGCTCGCCTCCGCCGTGCGCATACTTTCCGCCCTGAACAGGGAAGACAGCCGTTACAGACTTTACGTTCTGGGGCTTGACGGCAAAGCCTATCTTTTTCCCGCTGATCATAATTATGAAAATGCGTCCTTCCTCGGTTTCGGAAATAAAGACGGAGAAAATATTTTCGCAGATATGACCGCATCCCCTGCGGAATATGAAAAAAAGTTTGTATCCTACACTCTCACATCGGAGGAGAACAGGGTTCAGGCAGGAAAGATATCACGCTTCACTTCGGACCCCGAAACAGGAATCGCAGTGATAGCCGAAGCCGACCGGACAGAGATTGAAAACCTCATCAAGAAAAAAGTTACGGAAGACCTGACCAGACTTTTCATGCTTTACCCCGCATACGGCAGAATAAACATATTTGAATCCGTGACTGTTTCAGGCGGCGGGAAGGTTCTTCTGACTCTGCTTAACGAAGAGCTGGAAAACACTCACGAAAAAAATAAAGAAAAGAGCGATGAATTTGCCCCTCACATTTTCGCAGGGAAGGATGAGATTCTCCATACGAGAAAAGATCCGGTTTTCGGAAAACACTCCGAAGTTCTGACACTAACCGCAGCCTACCCTGACTGGAACTGGCACATAACAAAAAGCCATTTCTTTCAGTACGAAAACCCGAACAGCGTCATCGATACGAAAGAGCTCATAACGAAGGGCAGCTACACCCCGGGCATAGTTTTTATCTCCTCTGTGCTTGGGCTGATGAGCCTCTTCACGGTTCTGTTCCTCATAGGAAACTCCATGGTGTCTGCCTCGGCTCTGAAGCCTGAGGAAAAAAGGATCGGCAGGCTGAGAAGAGTAAATTTCAGACTGACGGAGAAAATAAAGAAACACACTGAAAAAGGCAAAAAAATTGAGGCCGAAAAACAGCAGCTTGAAGAAAAACTCGCCCTGAAAACCAAAGACTATAAAAAAATGAACGAGATGCTCATAGCCGAAAATATGGAGCGCACTCAACAGGATCAGATTCTCCGCGCGGAAAAGGAAAAGGCGGAAACAGCGAATATAATGAAGCGGGAGTTCCTCACCAACACATCAGAAAGACTCAAAACAATGGTAACGGAAATCAGGAATCTGTCAGAGAAAGGAGCGGATAACTTTGAGCAGATGACGGCAGAAGAGGTCTCTGAGCTTTTCGGGCACATACACACAAAGGGCGGCGAGCTAATGAGCTTTCTCGGACTGCTTATAGATCTCTCAAAACTTGAGGCAGGGAAAACCGAGGACAAAATACTCCCTCTTGACATAAAGGAGCTTTTCGCAAGGCTCAGCTACGAAACAATCCCTCTCTTTGCCTCAAAGGGAAACAGGCTTAATGTGGACTTCGCCTCAGAGAATATAAAAATTTTCACAAGATCCCGCCACGCAGAGCTTGCCTTTCTTCACCTCATCACATTCGCCGCCAAAAACTGCGGACAGGGCATCAGCCTCAGTCTGCGCTATTTCCACACAAAGTCTCTCCGTGCGGGCATGCTTGTCGATGCGGTCACTGTGGAGCTGAGATATATTCCCACTGTCAGCGGACTCCGCGGGCACAGCACCTTCACCCTGCCCTCTGGTTCTGACAGCGCCTCGATTAATATCAGCATATTCAATGAAGCCCTTAAACGATGCGGCGGCACTTTCTTTCTCACTGAAACAGCGCAGGGGAGCGTGTTTTCCGCTGTCATCCCCGATCTGGGGGATCAGCAGTGAAAAAATGTCCAAGGCTTCCTTCCTCCGGAAAAAACTTCACCATGCTGGCTGCCGCCCTCCTTACAGGGATACTGCTCATTGAGGCGGTTCTGCTGGCGGTGTATGTGCGCTCACTCAACACGGACACAGAAGCGGCTTTGAAAAAAAACGCCGAAATCAGAAGATTCGGCACGGAGCACCTCCTTGAGCAGCTTGAGGCTGAAATAGAATTCGCAATAAGGCAGGACACCGAGGAATCGCTGAAAGCGGCCAGACAAAGGGTGGAGTCATTTGCCGAAGCTGTTTCCGAAGTTCGCACAACAGCAGACAAAACAGATGACACCGACTTTTTTGAATACCTCAGAACAGTGAACCGGACAGCGAGTCACAGCTATGTCTATGTTCTTGAAAACAGCGGGGAGCCCGCCGAACATCCTCTCATGGAGAAGCTGAAAAGGATCATGCCTCAGGCAGAGGTATCCCGCGTCCGTAACATAATGTCAGAGATGCCTTTGGGCAGTTCCGCCGTCATCTCCTATAAAGTCTTTAACGAAGCAGGCTCGCTTATCGAAAAAACAGGCTACATCAAAAAAATATGGCCGGACGGAACAATAATCGGCTCAGGGTTCTGCAATGAAAAAAACAGGGAAAATATTCAGGAATACATCATCTCCCAGCTTGAAAGCCTCACCGGAGAAGAGAACCCGCTTGCGTACTTCGCGGTTATAGACCACAGCGGCGCAGGTTCGCGCATTGTAGGCGCAGGAGGCATGATAAGCACCGATCCTCTGTACGCTGACAAGCTTATCTCAAGGCTGGGCGGGGCAAAAACTTCATTTTATTATGAAATAACAGAGGACGGATACAACGGCCACAATCTCCGACCGGCTGTTGTAAGAAATATAAGCGCTTGGGACTGGACAGTTGCTGCAGGGCCGAACGAAAAGGATAAAAACGCGGCGGAGGCGGCTGTACTGAGGGATATAAAAATGAGATTTTATATTAAAGCCGCATTGTCCGCCGGGGTTTCCGCACTGCTTATCATTGCCGTTCTCAAGGTGACGGCCTCGGGCAGGAGGCGCTTTCAGGAATCCTTTGAAAACCGGCGCAGAATGGCGGCGGAAAAAGCCGAGGAGCTGAAACGGGAGGGAAAACGGCTGTCGGATGAATATGCTTATGCCGTACACACTGAAAAGAGGCTTGCCGCACTCAGGGCGAATCTTGAAAAAACTGTTGATAAAAGAATAAAGGATCTCCATGAGATAAGCGCCCACCTCCGCAGGGAGAACCTGAAAATCTCCGCAGTTAACGATGAGCTCATAGCGGCCAGAAAGAAAGCCACGGAAGCCAGCTTGGTGAAATCGGAATTTCTGGCGAACATGTCCCATGAGATAAGAACCCCCATACACGCCATACTCAGCTACTCCTCCTTCGGGCTGAAAAAGTTTGAAGGAGTGAAAGACCTGAGACAGCAGGGCTATTTCGGGAAAATAACGGAAAGCTCCGGAAGACTGCTTTCTTTCATAAACGACCTTGTGGATCTGGCGGATCTGGAATCAGGGAGAATGAAATACAAGATAACCAGATGCTGTGCGGCGGAAATTGTGAAAAACGCTGTAAAAGAGCTTGAGAGAACATTTCTTGAGAAGAAGATAACCGTCACCGTGCCGGAAAACAGCACGATGATATGCGGGGACACCGCAAGGCTCAGGCAGGTTTTTCTGAACATATACTCAAACGCGGCAAAGTTCAGCCCGCCGGACAGCCGCATTATAACCGAAATAGCCTCCGGAGGCTCTTTCCTGAAAATAACCGTGACAGACTTCGGCCCCGGGGTGGACGAATCAGAAAAACTGCTTATATTCGAAAAATTCACACAGTCGTCAAATACAAAAACAGGGGCGGGGGGAATCGGCCTCGGGCTTGCGATATGCAGGGAGATAATCAATGACCACGGAGGCAGGATTTATGTTGCCGACAACCCCGAAGGGGGAAGCTGCTTCAGCGTGGAGCTCCCCCTGTTCTGATATTATCTGAGATTTATCAGTATGAGGCCTGCGATGCAGAGAACAATCCCCAGAGCGCTCTTCAGCGTCAGCGTATCGCTGAAGAAAAGATAACCCACAGGAATGAGGCATAGCCCCACCATAACGCTGACCACTATGCCTGCGATATTGATGTTCCACCCTGCCCTGTAAACCAGAAGAAACCCAAGCTCAAGCCCCACAATCGAGATCCCAAGAACGGCGCTCGGGAGATTCAGCCTGCTTATCTCCTCCGTCAGGGTTCCCCTGAAAGGGAAAAACGGAATAAGAAACAGCGAGAAAGCAGCCGCGGTCAGATAAGTGAACACAAGGGAAACCACAGGGTTTGCGTTCGGTGCAATGGTCTTCTGGCTTATGTGATAAAAAACATTTGAAAAAACAGCGAGAAAAATCCCGAACCAATATATCATCCGTAACCTCTTTATGTGTTTCTTAATGCTGGGCAACTATCATCCAAAAGGACGAAATCTTCAAGAAAAATTGTATTCCGCTGAAAAAAATGACAACTTTTTCATCATTTAATGTTAACTTAAACAAGTCAAAGGTTATGCTCAGATTAACAAAACTGCTTCTGCGAAACTATTTCGTGTTGTAGAGCAGAGGTCATCCGTGTTATTAATAATATATATCCGATACGCATATGGATTGATTAATCTTATGCCAGCTAGGCAACCGGGGATACTCAATGAACGGCAGCAGCAAAATACTTGTTATCGATGATTCCGAAACTTCACTTAACATCCTTGAACGCATCCTAACCTCGTGCGGCTACGAAAATATACATAAAGCCTCAGGCGCGTGGGAGGGGATAGAGCTCCTTGAAGAAGCAGAAAACGGCGGCGGCAAGCTTCCGGATCTCATTCTCATGGACATAGTCATGCCTCAGATGAACGGCATTGAGGCAACACAGAGGCTCAAGACCCATCCCGTCTACGAGCATATCCCGATTATCATGATATCAGTCAAAAATGACGCACGGACACTTGCGGACGCATTCGAGGCAGGCGCGGCCGATTTCATACTGAAACCCGTGTCAAAGCCTGTCCTTGCGGCAAGGGTGGATGCGATAATCAGGCTCAAGCTGGAAACGGACAAACGCAAACAGCAGGAAGAGGAATTGAAAAACCTCAACAGACGCCTTGAGGACTTGAATCAGGTTAAAAACCGCTTTCTCGGAACAGCGGCGCACGACCTCAGAGGCCCCCTTGCCTCCATACGCGGCTTCGCCGAAATGCTCATGGACGAGTTGGACGGAACGCTCAATGAAGAGCAGACCGAAATGCTCGGCATGATACATGAAACCAGCCACGGAATGCTCTCTCTGGTTAACGATCTTCTGGACTACGCGGTTATAGAGAGCGGCAGACTGTCCCTGATGAAGCAGGAGGGCGATCTCAGAAAAATCATTGACCGCCGCCTGAATGTCAACCTCCCTCTGGCCGCCAAAAAAAATATCACTATAAAAAGGGAGCTTGATGATGTGGGCGTTGTTTCTGTCGATAAGAACAGAATAGATCAGCTTCTGGATAATCTTTTGGGCAACGCAGTGAAATTTTCACCGCAAAATACAGAAGTTACTGTTAAACTGTGTAAAGAGGGATCATACGTCATACTCACAGTGGCGGATCAGGGTGTCGGGATAAGCGAAGAGGATATTCCCAAGCTTTTCGGGGAATACTGCACTGTCAGCAGTAAACCGACCGACGGGGAAAAATCGACAGGGCTGGGGCTTTTCATTGTTAAAAGCATCGTATACGCGCATCACGGAAGCTTCAGCGTAAAAAGCAAAACAGGCGAGGGAACGGAGATCACCGTTAAACTCCCTGCGGAGACAAGCATATGAGTGTAGCACCGAGAGTTATTATTGCGGATGATGAAGCGCATATCCGCCTTATTATGAAAAAAGTCGTCCAGAGCATCAACTGCGAGCTTGTCGGGGAGGCGCAGAACGGGCTTGAAGCTGTTGAATTATGCAGACAGTACAAGGTGGACATAGTGCTCCTTGACATCAATATGCCCAGACAGACCGGAACAGAGTCCATAAAAGAGATCAAGGAGCTTCAGCCTAATTCGCTGGTAATCATGCTCACTTCCGTTGCCGACGTGGAAACGGTGGACGAGTGCATAAAAAACGGCGCATATAACTATATAAGAAAAGATACTCCCATAAAGGAAATAAGACAGATAATCGTTGAGTCATGGAACTCTTTCCTGACAGCAAGGAGAAAC
>JBFWJG010000095.1:0-6744 GCA_050253335.1 Deferribacterales bacterium
GGCTTGATGCCTGTTTCGTCAAACTTTTTCTTATAGAAATCCACATTTTTATAGGCACGGTTAAGGGTAGACTGAAGACGCTCAAGCTGAAACGCCTCTCTCTCCTCAACACTCATCGTTTCTTCACGTTCCTGCCAGTATTTCATTCTATCTCTCCCACTTCTCCTTGTATTCCTTGCCGAGGTAAGCACGCTTAACCTCGTTGTCGCCGAGAAGCTCTTTCGCGCTTCCCTGAAGGACAATGCGACCGTTTTCAAGCACATAGCCCCTGTCGGCATATTTAAGCGCCATTGCCGCGTTCTGCTCAACCAGAAGGATTGTAAGCCCCGATTTGGACAGAGCGGCCAGTTTTTCATATACATCTTTTATAACAAGGGGCGCAAGCCCCATGGAGGGTTCATCCATCAAAAGCAGTTTCGGTCTGCACATAAGCGCGCGCCCGATGGCAAGCATCTGCTGTTCACCGCCGGAAAGCATTCCCGCCTGCTGACTTTTGCGTTCTTTCAAAACGGGGAACATGGAATATATCTCTTCAATCTTGTCGGAGTTTTCCTTTGAGCTTTTGGAAAAGCCGCCCATAAGGATGTTCTCAAGCACGGACATATTGGCAAAAACCCTGCGCCCTTCGGGAACAAGGGCTATTCCCTTTGCCGCCGCCTGATGCACCTTCATTGCCGCTATGCTCTCACCCATAAACACAGCTTCGCCCTGCTTAGCGGGAACTATACCCATCACAGAGTTCAGCAGGGTTGTTTTCCCCGCTCCGTTGCTGCCGATGAGGGAAACAAACTCTCCCTCGCTCACATGCACGGAAACATTGGTAAGCGCCTCTACAGCGCCGTATGAAACACAGAGGGACTTAACTTTAAGCATCTTCATCCCCCAGATAAGCCTTGAGAACTGCCTCGTTGTTCCTGATTTCGTCATATGTGCCGCAGGCTATCTTCTCGCCGAAATTGAGGCAGACCACATATTCGGCGAGGCTGGAGATAAACTGCATGTCATGCTCAACCATGAGAATAGTTATGCCGTCGGCAGAAACCTTGCGCACTATGCCTGCCAGACGCTCCTTCTCTGCCATGTTCAGTCCCGCCGCCGGTTCATCCAGCAGGAGAAGCTTAGGCTTTGAGATAACCGCTCTGGCCATCTCAAAGTTTTTCAGCACGCCGTAAGGCACGGAAGACGGCCTGTGGTGCTGAAAGTCCTGAACACCCGCGAACTCAAGGAATGTGTCTATCTCTTCCGATGTTTTTTTCCAGTATGACCTGTTCAGCCTGAAAGCGCTTTTCAGCACGGAGGGTTTGTCACGGCCTATGATGCCGAGATACATGTTCTCACGCAGCGAAAGCTCGGGGATTATGTTCAGGTTCTGGAACGTGCGAGATATTCCGGAATTGAACACCCTGTGCGGCCTTGCCTTTGTGATGTCCTTGTCCATGAACCTCACGGAGCCCGCGACAGGGGCAACAAACCCTGTCACAACGTTGAACATGGTTGTTTTTCCTGCCCCGTTGGGGCCTATGAGTGCGGAAATGCTCCCGTTCTTCACAGTGAAGCTCACATCAGTAAGCGCTTTTACCCCGCCGAAGCGGACGGATATATCCTTAACCTCAAGCATCTTTCTTCCTCAGTTTTGAGAGGGTTCCGGCTATTCCGCCGGGAACAAACATAACACAGACGGCCAGAAGACCGCCGTAGATAAGCATTTCATAATCCTCGGCAGAGGCGAAAAGCTCCGGCACAAGCCCGAGAATCACCGCGCCGATCACTCCGCCTGTTATGTAGCCGAGCCCGCCCACAGTGGCCATAGCCACAAGCTCTATGGAGTACTTGAGGCTGAAAGAAACAGGGCTGATGAAATGCGCGAAGAAGGCATACAGCGAGCCGTTAAGGGCTGTGAAGCCCGCCACAAAAGCAAAAACGAGCAGTTTGGTCTGCACAGTGTCCAGTCCGTAGCTGTTCGAGGCGGATTCGGATGATTTTATGAACTTGAGCTTGTAATGCAGGAATGACTTATCAAAAAGCTCCAGCAGAAACAGCACAATCACAAAATAAACGGACATCAGCACAAAGTAAGCCTGATCCAGTCCGAAATAAAGCCCGAAAAACTCTATGTCCCCTATTCCCATGAGGCCGGAGGGGCCGCCCGTTATGAAGTCCATCTCGTTCATGAGGATGTAGACAATCATTCCGAAGCCGAGGGTGGCCATAGCCAGATAATGACCGTGGAGCCTCAGCACAGGCCAGCCGACAATATAGGCGATCAGAAAACAGCCTATAAATGCGGCAGGGAATGTCATGAGCGCATTCCAGCCGTAAGTAGCTGAAAGAACGCCTGAAATATATGCGCCCAAACCGAAGAACGCCGCCTGCCCGATGGAGATTATTCCCGTGTAGCCGAGAAGTATATTAAGACCCGTGGCGTTCAGCGCGTGGATCATTATAACCACCGCAACGCCGAGATAATATTCGTTTTCAACAGTAAGACCCACAGCGGCAAGCACAAAAGCCGCAATAAGCGAGGGAAAAGGATTTATCTTTCTCATACGCGCTTAGCCATCCTTTTCCCGAACAGACCCGCGGGCTTCACAAACAGAATCAGAAGTATCACCACAAAAGCTATGGCGTCCTTATAACCGGAAGGCATTATTGTCGCGGCGAAGCTTTCCAGAAGCCCCAGAAGAACACCGCCCGCAACAGCGCCCCAGAAACTGCCCAGACCGCCGAGAATGGCGGCTGCAAACCCCTTGAGACCTATCATGACCCCGTCGTCATAGGTTACAAAGGTAATGGGGGAGATAAGCACGCCTGCGGCAGCGCCGACAGCAGCGGCCACGCCGAAGCTCATCACACGCACCATCACTGCGTTTATCCCGCAGATTCCAGCCGCTGTCATATCATCAAAACAGGCGCGCATCGCGCGTCCGTATTTGCTTTTTTTAAGGAAAAGGTGCAGAACAAGGGCAATGAATGCGCCTACTGCGATAACCATTATGCTCTGGTTGGATATAACCCCGCCGGGAAGCTCAATGCTTTTCACAGGCATGAACTCGCCCACCGTCACAGTGTCTCTGCCCCAGATGTGCATTGCAAAATCCCTGAGCAGGATGGACGCGGCTATGGTAACCGTGATAAGGTTTATCTCGCTTTTCACCCGCACAGTGTTTATGAATACCCTCTCAAAAAGGAGTCCGAGAACAAGTGCGGTGATCACAGCCAGAGGGAACGCCGCGAAAACAGGCATCCCCATGACAGCGAAAAGCGTATAGATCATCATTCCGCCCAGCATGACAAATTCACCCTGAGCGAAATTGATAAGTCCCGTCGTGTTGTAGATGATGTTGAAACCGAGGGCTACCAGCGCGTAAATACTGCCGCTGGTGAGCCCCGAATACAGGAATTGCATTATTTTGCTATCTCAAATTTTCCGTCTTTAATTTCGACCATAATAAACGCGTCAGAGGAAAGACCGTTGTGATCCTGCTCTGTCATGTTGAACTCTCCGGCTGTGCCTTTGAACCCTTTTATTCCGGCAAGCGCCGCAACGAATTTATCTGTGTTTGCGCCTGATTTTTCATAGGCGAGCTTAAACAGATAGAAAGCGTCATAAGCATGACCGCCGAAAGCGGAAACAGGCATACTGAATTTCCCTTCGTAGTCTTTCTTATATTTCATGAGAACAGGCTTGAACGGGTCACCGTCCGCCAGTCTGTCGGCAACAATAAGCCTTCCGGCGGGGAGTTTTATTCCGTCCGCAGAAACACCCGCGAGTTCAATGAACTTCATTGAGGCAACGCCGTGGCTCATGAAAAGGTTTTCAATGCCGAGATCCTTGGCATTTTTCGCAACAATCGCGGGAGCGGGTCCCACACCCCAGCAGATGACCGCGTCAGGAGAGGCTGATTTTATCTTGCTGAGCTGGCTCGTCATATCCTTGTCCTTGTCGCCGAACTTTTCATCGGAAACAATCTGAATCCCCTGAACCTTTGCCCCTTCAATCAGCGCGTCCCTTCCGGTTACGCCAAAACCGTTCTGAGCGGTGAGGATTGCGGCTTTTTTCATGCCTTTTGATTTCATGTATTTAAAAATTGTCTCAGCGGCGTGGATGTCGCTCTGAGGCGTTTTGAAAACATACTTATTAACAGGGGTGACAATGGCGGCGCTTGCGGCACAGCTTATAAGCGGAGTCTTAAACTTATCCGCAAGGTCTTTAACCGCGAGGCTTGAGCCTGTGGTGGTGGGTCCGATAACGGCAAAGACTTTGTCTTTTGTCACAAGTCTTTTGAAGTAGTTGATGGCTCTCTGTTCATCCCCCTGAGTGTCGTAGGATACGAGAACAACCTTGTCTCCGTTAATGCCGCCTGCGGCGTTGATCTCAGCCACAAGCATCTCAGCAGTGAGCTTTTCAGGATGCCCGAGATACGAAGCAGGGCCTGTTTCTGCAAACAGAGCGCCAAGCCTGACCTCTCCGGCGAATGCAGCCGCACACGAAAGAATAATTGCGAAAATTGCCAGAATACGAACCATTTTCTACCCCCGATTTATTTTCTGAATCCCTTCACAACAGGATTCAGAACTACACTCTCAGACTCTTTTATGAGCAGAAGCGAAGAATACTAATGCATTGACGGATATAGGAGATTCTTCACTGCGTTCAGAATGACCGCAAAAAAAGAATTTATATCTCGTAAATCTGCTCGCCTTTCATCAGTTTGTAGCCGTTTGCGGTGAGGGTGTCCACGGCCTTTGCCGTGTCATCAAAGCGGAAGATCATCACTGCGCTGTCCGTGCTTCTCTCCACAAGGGCGTACATGTACTCAACATTGATGGAGGCCTTGCTCAGTGCACCGAGAACACCCGCCAGCCCGCCGGGGTTGTCAGGAACCTCAACGGCGAGAACCTCTGTCCGTCCAACTGTGAACTCATTCTCCCTCAGAAGGCGGTAGGCCTTGTCAGGCTCATTGACAATGAGGCGGAGAATGCCGAAATCGGAAGTATCAGCAAGGGATAATGCCCTGATGTTTATATTGTTATCTCCGAGGAGCCCTGTAACCTCGTGAAGTCTGCCTGATTCGTTTTCGATAAACACTGAAATCTGGGTGATTTTCATTCCTGCACCTCATATTTTCCTTTTATCGATAACACGCTGAGCTTTGCCCTCGCTTCTGGCTATCGATTTCGGTTCGACAAGACGCACCTTGCAGGTGACGCCGATCATGTCTTTGATGTCTTTCTCTATCTCTCTGGTAAGTCTCTGGAGTTCCTTGATTTCATCGCTGAAGAAGGAGCCTTCCACCTCAACCTTCACCTCAAGAGTATCAAGATTATCAACCCTGTCAACCTCAAGAAGATAATGCGGGAGCACACCCTTTTTCTCCACAAGGACAGCCTCGATCTGTGACGGGAAGACATTCACGCCGCGGATTATAAGCATGTCATCGCTTCTGCCCATCACCTTGCTCATGCGCACAAATGTTCTTCCGCATTTGCAGGGCTGACGGTTTATGACGGCTATGTCTCTTGTCCTGTAGCGGATAAGGGGTATGGCCTCTTTTGTGATGGTGGTGAACACAAGCTCGCCCGGATCGCCGAAGGGGAGAACCTCGCCTGTTTCGGGGTTTATGGTTTCTATTATGAAATGATCTTCGTTTATATGCATACCGCTTTTCGCCTCGACACATTCAAAGGCGACACCGGGGCCGATGATTTCACTGAGTCCGTATATATCAACCGCGTCTATGCCCCATTTGGCTTCGATCTCGTTTCTCATCTCGTTTGTCCAGGGTTCTGCGCCGAAAACACCGACCTTTATGGGCATGCTTTTCACATCATACCCCTCTTCCTCCGCAACCTCGAAGAGGCTGAGGGCGTAGCTCGGCGTGCATGAAATGGCAGTGGAGCCGAAATCCTTCATTATCATAAGCTGGCGCTTTGAGTTTCCGCCTGAGATCGGGATCACAGACGCGCCTATCTTCTCCGCACCGTAATGAGCGCCGAGACCGCCTGTGAACAGGCCGTAGCCGTAGGCATTCTGGAGGATGTCTCCCTTGCCTATCCCTGCGCCGCTGAGGGTTCTGGCCATCAGCTCCGACCATGTGTCAATATCCCTGCGGGTGTAGCCCACAACTGTGGGCTTGCCTGTGGTTCCGCTGGAGGCGTGGATTCTGACCACCTGCTCCTGAGGAACGGCAAACATCCCGAAGGGATAGTTGTCACGCAGATCCTGCTTATATGTAAAAGGAAACCTGTTCAGATCGCTCAAGGTTCTGAGGTCTTCGGGCTTTATTCCGCATTCGTCAAATTTTGCTTTATAAAAAGGCACTCTGGCGTACACAGTCTCCAGAAGCGACTTGAGCCTGCGGAACTGCAGTGCCTCCAGTGCCTCTCTGGGCAGTGTTTCGTACTCTTCGTTCCAGATCATCTGCTCAACTCCGGTAAAAATGAAAACTAAAATCTGTGCCTGAATTTTTATCAGGTTTACATGGTTTAGTCAAACCAAATTTAACAAAGTTTAGCCTTTCGTAACAGACACAAAGAGAATAAAATCAGGATAAACACAATAAAGGAACAATACTTATGTTATTTTCCGCAGGTTTCCGAAAACAGGCAGATGAAACAGCTTCCCCCGCCTGTCCGGTTTCCGGCATTCACTTATAATAAAACTGTTCAGCGTCCGCAGAAATAGAGATTGACCTTTCGGGCGGAATATTCCTCAGAGCATGTGTAGCCGTAGTCTGCCTCAAT
>JBFWJG010000096.1:0-6667 GCA_050253335.1 Deferribacterales bacterium
GTCTTAGCGGAGGGGTTACACCTGTACCCATTCCGAACACAGAAGTTAAGTCCTCCAGCGCCGATGATACTTAGCTAAGAGAGAGCTTGGGAGAGTAGGTCACCGCCAGAGATTAAAATATGAAGGCCCGATGTCGAAAGACGTCGGGCTTTCCTGCGTTTAGGGGATAAATACAGTGACCTGCTCTCCCGCACACAGGAAGTGTGTGCTTTAGAAGCGTAGGCACATTCACTGTGCCTTAAGCGTGTGAGTAAACCGGACAGGATGTAACGGTTTACTCCGGTAAGTCAGATGTAGGTCACTGCCAGAGATTAAAATATGAAGGCCCGATGTCGAAAGACGTCGGGCTTTCCTGCGTTTAGGGGATAAATACAGTGACCTGCTCTCCCGCACACAGGAAGTGTGTGCTTTAGAAGCGTAGGCACATTCACTGTGTCTTAAGCGTGTGAGTAAACCGGACAGGATGTAACGGTTTACTCCGGTAAGTCAGACGTAGGTCACCGCCAGAGATTAAAATATGAAGGCCCGATGTCGAAAGATGTCGGGCCTTCCTGCGTTTAGGGGATAAATACAGTGACCTGCTCTCCCGCACACAGGAAGTGTGTGCTTTAGAAGCGTAGGCACATTCACTGTGCCTTAAGCGTGTGAGTAAACCGGACAGGACGTAACGGTTTACTCCGGTAAGTCAGACGTAGGTCACCGCCAGAGATTAAAATATGAAGGCCCGATGTCGAAAGACGTCGGGCTTTCCTGCGTTTAGGGGCTATCTTACGTCATTCTGAGGGCAAAACCCGAAGAATCTCTGTTTCGGGGTTTGAAATGGCTTATCGACTCCATTCAACTCTTTCTGCTTTGTGTGCAACTTCACTTTTCGGGACACATGTTATCTGCTAAATTGGAATATGGAAACAAAATCATCATTTGCCGAAGGAGCAGAAGCTTTTACCAGTTACGATAAGAGCAAAAGAAATCCTTATCACAAAAGTGATATGAATGCTTACGACTGGAATCTTGGATATTCCGCAGCTAAAATGGCTTACAAGGAGGGTATTGCTGCGCATTATGATGGAAAAAGCAGTGATGTTAATCCGTATTCATATAATCACCCGTGCAAATATGCATGGTCTAGGGGCTACTGGTCAGTTGCGCCTAAAAAACAATCTTCCAGTGAAGATGATATAAAGATGCCTAGAATTTTTGTTCCATTTGTTGTGATTTGGCGAATTCTGACTTTTTTCTGGATTCTGATTAATGTATTGGTAGAATTTGGGAATGCTATTCTTATGATGATTGTAGGTTTGTTGGTTATGGGACTGATTATCTTTGTAGGAGGCTATTTTATTTACGGCTTATTTACTACAGTTTTCTTCCCCTGAGTGTGAGGAATTAAGCACTTTTCACTCTGCGATTCCACTGTACCCTGAATCATAATCGACAATGAATTTTTATCACCGCTTTTCTGACTGCTTCATGAATTCTCCCGCTATAGTTTAATTTTTAAAAAAATATGACATCCGCCTGACATGGCTAAGATAAAAATCAGTATCATTTAATGATGATTTTGAATTTATCAGCATTGCTAGGAGGAAGTTTATGAAAAACTTTATTACAAAGCTTATGACTCTTGCCGCACTTCTGCTTGTGTCTTTTTCTGCCGTTTCTGCGGCTGACTGCCCCAGAGGGCAACTGGACAAAAAATTCTGCGACCGCAACGGTGATATGGTTGCAGACGTGCCTGAAGATAAAAATGAATGGGTAGACCCTTCTGTTATTATATTCAGCTACACTCCCGTTGAAGATCCCGAAGTTTACAGAGGTGTGTGGGATGACTTTCTCAAGCATATGGAGAAAACCACAGGAAAGAAAGTGCAGTTCTTCCCTGTTCAGTCAAACGCTGCTCAGCTCGAGGCTATGCGTTCCGGCAGGCTCCATGTGGCGGGCTTCAATACCGGCTCAAACCCTATAGCAGTTAACTGCGCAGGCTTTGTTCCCTTCACTATGATGGCAGCGGCAGACAACTCCTTCGGCTATGAGATGGAAATCATTACTCATGTTGACAGCGGAATAAAAAAAGTAAGTGATTTAAAGGGTAAAACACTTGCGTTTACATCCCCTACTTCAAACTCCGGTTTCAAGGCTCCGTCTGCCCTTCTTCAGAGCGAGTTCGGACTTATAGCCGACAAAGATTTTAAAACAGCCTTCAGCGGCAAGCACGACAACTCTATCTTAGGTGCTGTGAACAAGGATTATGATGCTGCGGCAATAGCTAACTCTGTTATGAAGAGAATGGTTGACAGAAAAGTTGTGGACGGAAGCAAGATTCACACAGTTTATAAATCTCAGACGTTCCCGACAACAGGTTACGGACATGTTTATAACCTGAAACCCGAACTTGCTGAAAATATCAAAAAAGCCTTCTTTACATATAACTGGACAAATTCACCCCTCAAAGCAGAGTTTAAAGCAGAAGACAAATTTCTTCCCATTACCTTCAAAGAGCATTGGGATGTAATAAGAAAAATTGACGCAGCAATGGGCGTTACTTACGACTGCAAATAGCACCAACAGGTAAAGGACGGCGGCATAGGCAATTTCCTCTGCCGCCTGTTTTTTTATGTGGTAAAAATAATGCTTAAACTTGAAAAACTTATAAAAAAATACGGAACAGGCGATCTTGCACTGAATGGCGTGAGTCTGGAACTGGGACAGGGTGAGATAACGGCTCTTATTGGCCCTTCAGGCGCAGGGAAAAGCACTCTGATTCGCTGTGTTAACCGTCTTGTTGAACCTACTTCCGGCAGAATACTCGTCGGCGGTGTTGATATAGCCTCACTCAGAGGAGCCGCACTGCGCAGGGCAAGACGCAAGATAGGGATGATATTTCAGGAATATGCCCTTGTGGAGCGCCTGACTGTGATGGAAAATGTTCTTTCCGGCAGGCTGGGCTACACTGGTTTCTGGAAAAGCTGGTTCAGAAAGTTTTCGTCAGCGGATGTTGAAAAAGCTCTCAACCTGCTGGAGCGTGTTGGGCTTTCTGAACATTTTGATAAAAGAGCCGATGCGCTTTCCGGCGGACAGCGCCAAAGGGTGGGGATAGCCCGCGCGCTTCTTCAGGAACCTGACCTTCTGCTTGTGGATGAACCGACCGCAAGCCTTGACCCTAAGACAGCAAGACAGATCATGAGACTTATAAAAGAACTTTGCAGGGAGAGAGAGCTTCTCGCCGTGATAAATCTCCATGATGTCGGGCTGGCCAGAATGTTTGCCGACAGAATAATCGGCCTCCGCAAGGGAATAGTTGTTTTTGACGGAACACCGGATATGCTTACAAACAGTATCCTTACAGAGATCTATGGTGAGGAGGATTGGAACAGCGGTACGGAAGTGAGAAAAACTTCGGGAGCTTCCTGTGAATATGCAAAACAAGCGGAGAGCATGGAATATGCTCTGGCGAATGATTAGCCTATGCCGCTGATAGAGGCTTCAGACGGAGTAGTCTGGAAGAAGAAGCACCTTATTGCAAATCCTTATATACGCATAGGGCTTGCTTTTGCGGCTGTGATATACCTCGCGCTTGCTTTGTCCTCCGTTGAAGTGAACTGGGCAAGGGTGCAGGAAGGAACAGGCAGGGGACTGACTTTTATCGGATCATTTCTTCAGCCGGACTTTTATTCCAGATGGAATGAAATATTCGAAGGGATACTGGAAAGCCTTACGATGACAATTGTTTCTACTGCTCTTGGAATATTGATCTCCATCCCTGTAGGCGTGGGTGCGGCAGGCAATATTGCCCCGTTTCCCGTTTATTTTCTGTGCAGGAGCATTATCGCAGTTTCCAGAACCTTTCCGGAAGTTATAATCGCAATATTTTTCGTGGCAATGTTCGGTTTCGGAGCACTGGCCGGTATGCTGACCCTGACTTTTGCCACTGTGGGTTTCATGGCCAAACTTCTGGCTGAGGATATTGAAGATATCGACCCTGTTCAGACCGAGGCGATACGCTCAACCGGAGCAGGATTTTTTCAGATGCTGGCATGGAGTGTACAGCCGCAGGTTATGCCGAGGCTTATCGGCCTTTCTGTCTACAGACTGGATATTAATTTCCGTGAGTCCGCAGTGATCGGCATTGTCGGCGCAGGGGGCATAGGCGCAACTCTGAACACTTCCATCGACAGATACGAATATGACACAACCGCCGCTATTCTCATTGTGATAATCATCATAGTGATGTTTGCGGAATATATGTCTGGAATAATAAGAAAGAGGCTTCAGTAACATGCCGTTGATAAAAAAGAACGGTGCTGTTTTCTGGACACCAAAGGACTCAAAGAAACAGCTTATGATATGGCTCGGCTGGTTTACCGGTCTCATGCTGATTTTTTTAAGCTGGCGCAGCATATCCGCAAATACCATATGGGTTTTTGCGGCGGATGCCCCCGAGCAGTTAAGGCTTATGACCATGAGGATGTTTCCGCCTAAGCTTGAATATCTGAACAAGCTCTGGAAGCCTCTTTGGGATACGCTGAACATCGCCACGCTGGGGACTCTGCTGGGCATAGTCATAGCTGTTCCCGTGGCGTTTCTGGCTGCCTCAAACACAACGCCGAGCAGGAGAATCGTCCGTCCGTTCGCGATGCTTGTCCTTGTCTCAAGCAGGTCTGTAAATTCTCTCATCTGGGCTCTGCTTCTGGTGACAATAGTCGGCCCCGGGATATTTGCAGGAATAATTGCCATCGCCCTGCGTTCGGTGGGTTTTGTGGGCAAGCTGCTTTATGAGGCTATAGAAGAGATAGACTTAACTCAGGTGGAGGCTGTTACTGCGACAGGAGCTGCGCCTTCACAGGTGTTCTCATACGGCATAGTGCCGCAGATAATGCCGGCGTTCGCGGGAATAAGCCTTTACAGGTGGGATATAAATATACGGGAATCAACAATTCTGGGTTATGTGGGCGCAGGGGGAATAGGGCTTAACCTGAGCTCATCTCTCAGCATTCTGGCATGGTCTCAGGTGTCTGTTATTCTGATTTCCGTGCTGATAACCGTTGTTGCCAGTGAATGGATCTCAGCAAGAATAAGAAAGATGCTTATTTAGGACTCATGGGGTTGCGTCTTTCGCATGGAACACCCGCCTGACAGAGTCCGCAGGCATTGACTTTGAATCCGGTCACTTTCTCGGTGTATTTAACTGTTATCTCGCGTATGTATTTCATACACGCTTCTTTATCGTGTCCGTCCTCCGAGATTGCTCCCGCCGGACAGCGTTTTATACAGGCCATGCATCTGCCTTTTGCATGGAACAGACAGTTGGCAAGATGATGTTCGTGCATTCGTCTGTCGGCTTCTATATCAGCCTGAACAATGACAGAACCTATTCGCACCGCTATTCCCGCTTCTGTTATGAATCCGTCGGAAAGGCCGAATGTGCCCAGCCCTGCCGCATAGGCGGCGTGTCGCTCTGACCAGTTGGAGCATATTCCGGCTGTGTCTGACTGTCTGTATGCCCACTGTTCTGCAATGGATGGAGATACTGCCTTAAAGCCCTGATTGCGGAGGAATTTCTGGACATCATCTCTGAGCTGGTTATTAAAATTTTCTCCGTGAAGCCTTGAGAAAATCCATCTTCTGGACGGCAGGAGGGTTGCTTTTTTCTGTTCTTCGATTGTTTCGTCAGTCTGCGGAAGCACCCAGCAGACCACAGAAAGTTCAGCAGGCTCAAAATCCCCGTCCGGATAGGCGGTCTTCATTGCTTCCGCCGGAGTCCAGTAAAAATCACCGATCATTCTGCTGTATTTTTCGAATAGAGGATCTGAACCTGAGGCGAAGCCCACAAGCGGATGCCCCCACGCTTTTTCATTTACGGCATGAAGGTGGTTTTCGCCGGATGATGCAGTATATTTTTCAATAAATTTAATAATGCTGTTTTTAAGATCCGCTCTGTCCATTGTGAGACCCGCCTGCGGATTATCTTAATACAGGTGTCTGTGTATGTCAAACCGTGTTGATTCTCAGAACTTTGGAATCTCAACAATGAATTTCGCCCCCTGCTTCTTCCTGCCTACTGATATCCTGCCTAAAAATTTGTTTTCAAGTATAAGCCGGCATATATACAGACCTATTCCTGTGCCCTCATCCTTTTTTGTGGTGAAATAGGGGTTGAAGAGCTTGGGTTTGATATCTTCGGGTATTCCCGTGTCGTTGTCTTCCACATGGATTTCGAAAAACTCCCTGCGGTTTATGACATTCACAACAATTTTCCCTGTTTTGAAGTCCTTTTCGTGGTATTTTCTCTCAGAAACAGCGTCGACCGCGTTGCTCACAAGGTTCATGACAACCTGCTGGAAATCGTTCATGGAGCCTGTTGTATAGAAGTCGGCTATTTTATTCAGATTTTTTTCTGCTCCGTTTGTGACCTTGACAAACGGCTTGGATTCGCTTGTTTTGTATCTGAAAGTCACGGAGACAAAGTTTTTGGATATTTTTGCGTCGAGAATATGCAGAGTCTGCTTCACGGCTTCAAGGATGCTGAAGCTTGATATGGACGACTTGAGCTTGAAGAAGTTTTTGAAGGTATTTATCGTGTCGTCCATGAATGAGATGATCTGCCTGCTTTCCGCCGCGACTTCATTGATGGATTTTACAGCTTCCTCCGGAGTTTCGGTGCTGAGTG
>JBFWJG010000097.1:0-3336 GCA_050253335.1 Deferribacterales bacterium
GATGTTGTCACCACCGGCAAATCCACGAAAGAATGCATGAAGGCTGTCCGTGACGCGGGCGGGGATATTCAGGCGGTTGTGAGTCTTGTTGTCAGAAGCAGCGGCGAAGCCCAGTTTGATGTTCCGTTCATTTCGCTTCTCCAGATTGATGTTCATACATACGTCCCCGCGAACTGTCCTCTCTGCAGGCAGGGAACCCCCGCTGTAAAACCCGGCAGCAGGAATTTCAAGGCTTAAATTTTTTAAAAACAAACCGATATGTTAAGGAGGAGCCTTGCCTCCTTAACATTTTTAATTTACAAATAAATCATATAGATTAATATAAATCATACCAGTTTTGTTTTAAATAGACGGTGATGCACCAGTGGAAAAATACACAAATGTTGACAAATTTCTGATAATAAATCAGAAAATTATTCTTGACGTAAAGTTCGGTGAATATCCGGGGGTTTTTGACTCCCGCATTGAAGATATCAGGAACAAGAGCATATACATAACCATGCCCAGTGAAAAAGGCTTTCCTGTTCCTCTGGCAGTGGGTGTAAGCGTTAATGTTTCATATGTAGGGGACGGCGGCCGCTTCAGCTTCCAGTCCAAGGTGATTTCAAGGCTGAAGGAACAGATCCCTATGCTTGAGATCGAAAAACCCTCTGTTGTTTTCCGCAAGGAACTGCGTGAGTTTTTCAGGATAAACACAAGGGCGAAGGTGAAGATCCTGAACTCCTACGAAGACGACAAAGGCAGCCCTGTTGACGATGTGTTTGAAGCTTATGTGCAGGATATATCCGGCGGGGGGATGAGAGTCACCGCAGGATACAGGCTTGAATACGGAAGGGAAGTTGAGATATACTTCGGGGATATGGTTCCTGATCTCAAGTCCGCGAGGGCGGTTGTCATGCGCAGCGTGGCTCACGAAGACCAGAGATATGAGGCGGGGCTTAAATTCCTCGGAATGAACACTGTTGACAGAGATAAAGTAATTAAATATGTTTTTAAAAGACAGCTTGAACTGAGAAAACTCATAGGCTAGGTGCTAATAATGGCGTTCAGCAGAGAAATTAAGGATTTCAATGGAAAAACGGTGGAAGTGCTTTATCCGCTCCATGAAATTGACTCATACAACGGAGAGGAGATGAAAACCTTCATCATTGAGCATGACTCATATGATGCCGTTATAGTCAATTTTTCCAGAGTAAACTACCTTAACAGTTCCGGACTGCGTGAGCTGATTCAGATTTTAAAATTTCTGAAAGAAAGGGGAAAGCTTCTTTTCCTGACCAACCTAAACGAAGAGATTAATAAAATTTTCGACAGTACCAACCTGCACAGACTTTTCAGCATCCATCCCACGGACGAAACGGCAGGTACTATTCTGGAAGGCTGATGCCGCAAATCAATACTGACTTAATAATGCTGGACTCAATGTCCAAAGAGACGATGCGCGAATATTTCGCGGAGATCGGCTTTGAAAAATTCCGTGCCGATCAGATTTTCGACTGGATTCATAATAAGCGTGTGCTCGATTTTGAGCAGATGACGAACCTCTCAAAAAAGCTCCGTGAAAAACTCACGGCAGAATGCGGCTTCACCCGGTTTGAGGTCATAAAAGAACAGCGCTCCATGCAGGACGACTCCATGAAGCTTCTGTTCCGCCTCAGCGACGGAAACATGATTGAGGCTGTAACCCTGCGCGATTTTGACCGTGCCACAGGCTGCATCTCCACTCAGGTGGGCTGCCGCATGGGGTGCGCTTTCTGCTCCACTGCGAAGATGGGTTTCATCCGCAACCTCACTGTGGGGGAGATTCTCCTTCAGGTGCGCACAATGGACAACATGCTCCGCTCGGAGGGGCGCAGGCTGACCAACCTTGTTTTCATGGGCATGGGCGAACCGCTGGACAATCTTGAAAACCTTCTCCCTGCGATTACTGTTCTCTTGGATGACAACGGCTACGGCTTTTCATACCGGAGGATTACAGTTTCCACCTCCGGGCTTACGGATAAGCTGCCCAAGCTTTTTGAGCTTGATAAGCCCGTGAATCTCGCCGTTTCCATCAACGCGCCCACTCAGGCGAAGAGGGAGCAGATAATGCCCATTTCCAGAAAGTTCCCTCTGGATGAGCTTATGCGTGTGGTTCGGTCGCTTCCTGTCAGCAAGCATAAAATGATAATGATAGAGTATGTCCTCCTCAAAGGGTTTAATGACTCAGAAGAGGACGCCAGAGCATTTGCGAAACTTATCAGAGGCATGCCTGTGAAGGTAAACCTCATCGCATACAACAGCTCTAAAGACGGGGAGTTCAGAAGCTCCGGGGAAAAAGAAACTTTAAAATTCCAGCAATATCTGATACAAGAAAGGATTGGCACATTCATCAGGAAGAGCCTCGGAAGCGACATTGACGGAGCCTGCGGGCAGCTTTACGCCAAAACGGCAAAGGAAAAAGGTGATGACAATGGATGAACTCAAGGCCGGTGACGCCTCTCCCGAGTTTACTCTGGAAGGGGATGACGGCAGAACATACTCTCTCTCCGACTTCAGGGGGCAGAGGCTCGTTGTCTATTTTTATCCGAAGGACAGTACGCCCGGATGCACCACAGAAGCCCGTGAGTTCACTGCTCTTGTGGAAGAGTACGCCGCCGCAGGGTACAGGATAATCGGCGTAAGCCCCGACAGCGTGGCAAGCCATCAGAAATTCAAAGAAAAACACAACCTTGATATTCTTCTCCTTTCCGATCCGAACAAATATTACGCCTCCGCAATCGGCGCTTACGGCGAAAAGAAGAACTACGGTGTGAAATACATGGGTATAATCCGCTCAACCTTCGTCATCGACACTGACGGGAAACTGCTTAAAGCATTCAGAAATGTAAAAGCTAAAGGGCACGCGGAAAAAGTGCTGTGTGAACTGAGATGAAAGAGACAGGCGCTTTTGAAACCAAGCTGAAAAGGCTTGAGGAAATAGTTGAAAAGCTTGAGAACTCGGAACTCGATATAGAAACCACGCTGGCTCTCTTTCAGGAAGGGATGCAGCTTGGCCGTGAATCACGCAGAATGCTTGATGAAATAGAGATAAAGGTCAACAAGGTTCTCAGCGCGGACAGCGAAGGGAACCTGAACACGGAGCCTGCCGATGAATGATTTCAACCTGAAGGGCTATGTGGGCTTCTGGGCGGAACGTGTTGAGAAGTTTTTTGAAAGCTATATAGTCCCCGCTGACATTCACGCCGCCGGACTGGTGAAATCCATGAACTACAGCCTGTCCGCAGGGGGGAAGCGTATGCGCCCCGCGGTGATATTTTCATCCTTCGGCATATTCGACAATTATTTTGATAAAGT
>JBFWJG010000097.1:3436-6624 GCA_050253335.1 Deferribacterales bacterium
CCGCTGACATTCACGCCGCCGGACTGGTGAAATCCATGAACTACAGCCTGTCCGCAGGGGGGAAGCGTATGCGCCCCGCGGTGATATTTTCATCCTTCGGCATATTCGACAATTATTTTGATAAAGTAACCCCTTACGCCGCCGCTGTTGAGGTTCTGCATACCTACTCCCTCATTCATGACGATCTTCCCGTTATGGACAACGATGATTTTCGCAGGGGCAAACCCACGAACCATAAGGTTTTCGGCGAGGCGACGGCAATTCTTGCCGGAGACGCTCTGCTTACCAAAGCCTTTGAGATAATGCTGAATAAAGAGATCAACCCCGATATCGAAGCTCCGCTCATGGCGGAAGCCGCCTTTAAGCTGGCACTAGCCGCGGGCGACAAAGGGATGGTGGGCGGTCAGTTCGCCGACATGCAGGCAGAGAAAACAGACCCCGAGGCTGAGACTGTGGACTACATCCACATGCACAAAACAGCAAGCCTCATAGCCTACTGCGCTGAACTCGGTGCTATACTCGGCTACGGGGAAGAGATAGACAAAGCGAACATGAAAGCCTACGGCAGAAAAATAGGTCTGGCTTTTCAGGTGGTGGACGATGTGCTTGATGTCACCTCCACATCTGCGGAACTGGGCAAATCCATAGGCAAGGACGAGGCGGAAGGCAAGGCGACATACACCGCTCTTTACGGAGTGGAGAAGTCCATGAAGGCCGCCGCCGAACTCACAGCGGAGGCAATAGCCATAGTCGAGCCTTACGGCAAGGCCGCAAGACCCTGCATAGAGATTGCCAAGTATGTACTGGAGCGTAAGAACTAGATGGGAACAATCGAAAAACTGAAGCTTCCCGATGATATAAAAAAGCTTGATTATCAGCAGGCTGAGATACTCGCCGCCGAAACAAGGGAAATAATAATCGGCACTGTTTCAAAAAACGGCGGGCATCTTGCTCCCAGCCTCGGTGTTGTGGAGCTCACAATAAGCCTTCTGCGCAATTTCACCCCCCTGTATGACCGCATAGTGTGGGATGTGGGGCATCAGTCCTACGCTTATAAGATCCTTACCGACAGGAAAGACAGGTTCCACACACTGCGCACGTTCAAGGGAATATCAGGCTTTATAAAACCCTCCGAGAGCTCCTTTGACGCTTTCGGGGTAGGGCACACCAGCACATCAATCTCCGCCGGTCTCGGTATGACAGTTGCCGATTCCATCCTCGGACGGGACAGAAAAGTCGTCGCCGTCATAGGTGACGGAGCCATGACAGCGGGTATGGCGTTTGAGGCGCTCAACAACCTCGGTCACCTTGACAAGCGGATGATAGTTGTTCTGAACGATAATGAAATGTCGATCAGCAGCAATGTCGGCGCTTTCTCCCATTATCTTTCAAATCTTATGACAGGCAAAATGTACACCCGCTTCAGAAAGGATGTGCAGAACCTGCTTGAAAAACGCCCCCTCGGCCCCAGACTTCTGAAAATTGCCAAGAAGATGGAAGAGGGAATAGTCGGACTTTTCACACCCGGAATCCTCTTCGAGGAGCTGGGGCTCAGATACATAGGTCCGGTGAACGGACACAAGGTCGCAGATCTGGACAAAGCGTTTCAGAACGCCATGCTTCAGGACGGGCCGGTGATAATCCATGTCTCCACCAAAAAAGGGCAGGGCTACGGACACGCCGAGAAAGATCCGTCCAGATTTCACGGAGTTTCATCGTTTGATGTCGGTACAGGCTGCTCCTCCAAGCTGGGCAGCGCCGAATCATACACTGATGTTTTCGGCAAAGTTCTTGCCGAAATGGGCGAAAAAAACAAAGAAATAGCCGCGATAAGCGCCGCCATGAAGGACGGCACGGGGCTGTGCGAATTCGAACAGAAATGCCCCGACAGGTTCTTTGATGTGGGCATAGCCGAACAGCACGCGGTGACATTTGCCGCGGGGCTTGCCATCAGCGGAATACGCCCGTATGTAGCCGTATATTCCACATTCTTCCAGCGCGCTTTTGACCAGATAATTCATGACGTGGCGATACAGAACCTTCCAGTCGTTTTCTGTGTGGACAGAGGCGGGCTTGTGGGTGCTGACGGCCCCACGCACCACGGTGTGTTTGACATATCTTATTTCCGCATGATACCGAACATCTCCATTATGCTCCCCAAGGACAGCTACGAGCTTGAGACCATGCTGAAAATGACGATGGCGCTCAAAGGCCCCTCAGCTGTGAGATACCCCAGAGGCGAAGCTCACCATTATCCCGAACTGCCCGTTTCATCTGTCGAATACGGCAGACCGGAAGTGATAGAGGCGGAAGGGGAGATAGCGATAGTCTCGGCAGGACATATTTTTGAGGAATCGTATAAACTCTGGAAAAAGCTGAAAGAGGAATACGGACAGGTATCCCTCATAAATCTCCGATTTCTCAGGCCGCTGGATCAGGAATACCTGTGCAGTGCCATAGGCTCCAAAAAGCTTGTGGTAACTGTTGAGGAAGGTTCCGTCAAAGGCGGAGCCGGAGAAGAGGTTCAGTCTGTTCTTATGGACGGCGGAAGCAGGGTGAGGGTTGTCCGTTTCGGCATACCGGACAGATTTATAGAACACGGCTCAGTGAAGGAACTCAGGCAGATCTGCGGACTGACCGCGGAGCAGATGTTTGAGAAAGTGAAATCCGTTTACGGCGGATTATGAAAAAAGAACGCCTCGATCTGCTTTTGGTGGAGTACGGGCTGGCGGAATCTCAGGAACATGCCAAACGCCTGATAATGGCGGGGCTCGCAGTCGCAGACGACCACAGGATCGATAAGCCCGGCCAGCTGATAAGCCGTGATGCCGTGCTCAGGCTCAAGGAAACCCTGCCGTATGTCAGCCGGGGCGGCTTAAAGCTTGAGAAGGCCGTGAACGTCTTCGGGCTTGATTTTAAAAATAAAACTGTTCTCGATATAGGCTCCTCCACAGGCGGCTTCACCGATCTTGCTCTCCAGAAGGGGGCAAAAAAAGTGTTCGCTGTGGATGTGGGCACAAACCAGCTCGATGAAAAGCTCAGGAAAGACAGCCGTGTAATAAGCCTGGAGCAGACGAATTTCCGCACAATTCCGTTTGAAACAATAGGCGAAAAGGCGGATATAATCGTTTCCGATGTATCATTCATCTCCCTTTCAATGATCATTCCCTCCTGCGTGCAGTTCTGCC
>JBFWJG010000098.1:0-6472 GCA_050253335.1 Deferribacterales bacterium
TTGGCGGACTGTGCTGAAATGTCACTGAAATCATTGTTCTTGAACAGGTATTCATCTGTGGCTGCGGCACTGTCCAGAACTCTCAGCGCCAGTTCCGGCTCACGTCTTATCTGAATGAAATTGCCTTTCATATCCGCCGCGTAAATACTGGAGAGGTTTCTGTCCGATTTGAGCTGCTCCCACATAACGCGTGTGAAAATATCACGGTTTTCGAGTATTTCCGGATTTTCCGTGATATTTGCCAGTACAGACAGCTTGTTGCCCGTGCTGCGCAGGCTGTCGCTCAGGGTTTCGGTAATGTTCTTATTGATTTCGGTGATTTTTGATTCGGTGATTTTGTAGGCGTGCTCCATGCCCCTGTAGTAGAAGTTACTGATAAGAAAGAAAGTCAGAATGAGAGTCATGGCGCTGAATAAGGAGAGAATGCTTACAGTGAATGTATATTTTTTCATTTTCCCGGCTCCGGGCATATTTCCTTTTGATTAACGATAACATAATAATAAGAAAAAAACCGGAGCGTTAAAAAATAAGCTGAGGAGGTATCAGAACGGGGAGTATGAAAGGGGGATTTCAGCGTAAAAGGTTGTTCCGTTTTCTTTGCATGTTTCGAAGCGGACTTTGCCTTTGAGGTAGTTTTCCGTAAGGAGCTTTATGCTGTAAGTACCGAGACCGCGCCCTTTTCCTTTTGTGGAGAAGGAACGCTGAAAAACTTGAAGCTGAACGTCTTTCGGCATGAAACCTTTGTTATGGACGAAAAAAACTGCCGAGTTATCCTTACGGTAACAGCCGGTAATAACTTTCTCGCCCTCAAGACTGGCTTCCAGCGCGTTTTTGATCATGTTGCCGAGCACTCTTCTCAGTATGGTTTTATCTGTTTCAAAGCTGACATGTTCTGAGTTTTCCGCAACGGCTACTTCTTTGTTGAAGGCGGAGCTGTGGTTGGAGTAGATCATTGCAGTTTCGCTTACAACTGAAAAGCTGTCTGTCTGCCCGAGGGTGATTACCAGTTCTTTGGATTCGGCGAGATTCAGAAGCCTGTGGGACTGAACTTCCTCCACAAGTGCCTTTGAAGTTCCGTAAATAATTTTATGGTACTCCGCAAAATCATCCGGAGGAGGGGAATCCTTGAGCATGTCGCTCATTGTGTGGATTACCCCTGCGAGGTTTGATATATCGTGGTGAAAAATTCTTTCAAGAATTATCCTGCGTTTTTCATCGGCGATGTTTTTTGCGATAAACAGAATGTATTCCGAATCGTTTACAGGAAGAACCCTTGTTGTGACAAGGAGATCAAACGCGTCGCCGTGTGAGGTGACTATCCTGCACTCTTTTATTTCATCCGCGAGAAGATTAGCGCCGAGTATAGCTCCCACGGCTCCGCATTGAGAGCAGTATTCCGTGGTTCCGCAGGCAGGGCATCCTTCAACGAATGCGTGTTCGCAGGTCAGAGCCTCACCCGGGCGCATACCTATAAGTCTGTCCTGATCCGTCATCCCCAGAAGACTCAGCAGGAGTTTATTAGCGAAGATTATCTGTCTGTTTTCGTCCAGAACCGCAACAGTATCAGGCAGAGAATCCAGAATCCTCGTGATGTAAGGAGCGTTTTTGATCTCCTGTGCCTTGCGGAGTATCTCCTCATGGGGAGTTCTTTGCGCCGGAGCAAAAAAAGTATGCAGATTTTCGTTTTCTTCCAAATAGTTCCTCATTTACTGACAATACTGAAAAGCCTTATCGTCTGCAACCTAAATTATTGTGTCATCAATATTATCAAGCCTGCCGCCGGTTCTGAGGATATTCCTCATAGCCAGAAGCTTTTCATCAAGCTTGCGCAGTGCCTCAAGGCTGCTTCGTTCTTCCGCGGTGGTTTCTATTATTTCGTGTATTCCGCCGTTCTTGATCACAATCCTTTTTGCGCCCATGAGAGCAAGGATAGGGTCATGAGTGGCCATGAGGACAAGTTTTTCCTCTTTCACAAGCAGTTCAAGGGCCTTTTTTCTGTCTATCCCGGCGTTCTCTATCTCATCCACAAGAACAACGGGGGATTTGCTCAGAAAAGCGGTGTCCGCTATCATAAGCGCGCGTGACTGTCCGCCGCTGAGTGATGTCACAGGTGTGTCGGGTTTAAATTTTTCCCCCGCGAGCATATTAGCCTGCTCGATTATAAGCGCCGTTTTTTCCGCCGGATTTTCCACAAGCCTGCTTTCAGCGTGCATCATCACAAACTCTTCCGCGGTTAAGTCCATGACAAAGTTCATGTTCTGGGAAAGCTGAGCTACAAGCTTATGTTCAAGGGAATAGCGCATTGATAAATCGGGTTTTTCACCGTTTATCAGAATACGTCTTCCTGTGGGGGTGTCTCCGTCCGCAAGCCACTCTATGTCTGCAAGGAGGCGGCTTTTGCCCGAACCTGTCGGCCCCACTATGCAGATTATATCACCTTTGTGAATGGTTAGCTCAACATTTTCTGGATTACCGCTTTTGTCGTGCCCGCCCACAACGGTCAGGCTCTCAACATTCATCCCCTTGTCGTTCATCATGGACTCGAAGTCTGCCGCGAAGGCTTCCAGCGAGGCGAAAAAGGTTTCCGGATCAATGCCCAGATCCTCAAGCTTTTCCTCCGGTACGTTTTGGATGTACTCCGCCGGAGTGCTGTCCATATTTTCTATTTTAAGGCCGAAACTTTCGAAAAAGTCGGTCATGTATGTCTGTTCGGAAAATTTTCTGTCGGCGGCTTTCTTCATTTTCACTCCTCCATATCCATTTTACGCACATTGCCCATCTGGTAGCTGTCGCCGATTCTTCTCTCGCCGAGGCAGTATGAGCAGAGGGCAGAAGGCATGGAGAATCTGAGCATACGCCCTTTGAGCGTTTCGATCTCCTCACCGCCGCTGAAAAGGCGTGAGAGCTCGTAGGCTCCCTGTCCGGTGATTCCGTTCACGTTCATTATGGTCGCCGCGGGGTTGGCTATCTTCACCCTTGAGGCGAAGACCTCCCTTTCAGCCTGAGAGACGATATCCCCTTTGGTGATTATCACTATATCCGCCGATTTCAGCATGGGGCCAATCTTCTTCGGTGTATTAACCCCGCTGAGATTGTCAATGACGCACACGGCAGTGATGTCCTTTATGTGAGGGGAGCATCTGTTGCAGAGACCTGCGCTTTCGCTTATGAGTATGTCAAGCCCTTTGTCTCTTCCCCAGCGGACGCACTCCTCGACATTGCTGACAAAGAAATGGTCGGGGCACAGCGCGCCGGAGAGGCCTTTCTTAACAGGGACGCCTTTCTTCTCGTAAAGTTTGTCATCATCCGTGGTGAGGCAGTCAAACTTCACCACTCCTGTTTTGAACCCTCTGGAGGCGAGGGCATCTATTGTTTTCAGAATTACCGATGTCTTGCCCGATGAAGGCGGGCCGGAAACTGTTATAAATCTCATCATCAACCTCAGGAATTTTTGAATACGTTCATTGTTTCTTCTATTACCTGATCAATATCATTATTTTCTATAAAATCCCAGCCGATCCATTTAAACGGAGCGTAATCGGGCAGAACATTCTGCACCTCAGGGTGTGTGGAGGGGAAAAGCCCTTTCTGAGTGAGGATTTCGCCGACAGCTTTACCCGCAACAGCCTGAGCGAGCGGACGAACGCCTTCCTTATCCCTTGCAAGCATGAAAACAGGGCTCACAATCGCTCCGTCTTCGGGGAAGTAAACCTTAACGGTTTTAAGCCCCGCAAGCATCTTTGTGAAGAAGTAGGGCATTATTGTGATGTAAGGCTTGCCCGCTACTTTTTTACCCGCGTTTTTGACCATCTCAGCCGGGTGCATGGATCTGATAAGGCATTTGCCCAGCTTCCTGACTCCTTCCATGCCGTGCTCCTTGTAGATATTCAGGAGGATGGCGTTAAAGAGGTCGAAGTCTCCCACTGGAAGCGCAACCTTGTTTTCAAACTCCGGACGGAGAAGGTCGGCCCATGTCTTAGGCTCGGGCAGGTCTCCTTGCTCCTCAAGGTTCAGCATGAACACCGCAGGCACGAGGGAAACTATGGAAAGTATATTTCTGGGGTCTTCCAGCTTCAGGTCTGTGAACCTTGAGTTTATGCCTGTCTCGACCAGATTTCTGAAGCTGCCGTCCGCCTGAAGCTTGTCGCGGAAGCTTCTGCTGAAGAAAAGCTCAAACCCTGCGGAGAGATATATATCCGCCAGCGATTCGGTTGATTCGGCGTTTCTGATTTCAGCGTTCATCCAGTCCGCGCCGACAGAAGCTGCCTCCAGCTTGTAGGTGACGGAAACGCCTTCGCTCTCTGCATATGCGTCTATCTTTTCCAGTATGGGAAGTCGCACAGGGCAGGGGAGAAGCCCTTTCATGCTTACTGCGCCTTCAGTTTTCGTCTTTTTAAGGGTAACATCCGCCGCGGCCTCGTTGGAGTTTACCTTGTCTTCAAGGAGCGCCACGAATGTATCTACATCGAATTTCTTGTTTTTCAGTGCGGTTTCCAGTTTAAGGAACCTGCCGAGAGTGTTGACTTTCGCGTCATCCTTAAAATGCTCAAATCCGTTTGATACAAAAATGTCTCTGGTTTCGGGGTGGTTGTCGATAATCTCTTTGATTGTCATCTGTGAAAAGCTCATAGTCTACCTCTGAATTTTATATTTATAACCCGTATATCCGTTTTCTTGAGTTTAAATATAAAGCACGCGGGGAAAAATGAATTGATGGATATCAAATAAAACAAAAAAAGGCCGGAGTTTTATCTCCGGCCCTGTATTTTTTATGCTTTCGCGGGTGCGAATCTGTTTTTAACAGAGTAGTACCATGCGAAGCTGAGGAAGTATGAGTACAGCCATGTACCGAAGGCTATGAGTATGAACGCCTTAATTATGTCCATGGATGAGCCGTCCAGAGTGAACGCCGGAACATAACCGAAAAGAAAAGGTGCCAGATAAAGGAACTTCGCGAACTTGAATGAGTTGAACGCGGTTTTCCACATATGCGCCTCTGCTATCGCTGCTCCAGCGAACGCCGCAATGCACACGGGCGGTGTTATGTTTGAGTCCTGGCTGAGCCAGTAAACAATCATGTGCGCCGCAATGGGGCTTACGCCGAGGTGGGTCAGCGCGGGCACCGCAACAACCGCTGTTATCAGGTATGCCGCCGTGACGGGCACGCCCATTCCAAGGATGAGTGATGCAAGGGCTATGAGAAGGATAGTGAGCCAGAGCTTGCCTTCAGCCAGACCGATTACTATGTCAGCGAAGGTGAGTATAAGCCCGCTGAAAGTGAGCATGGCTATGATAATACCGATTACGCCCACGGTCGCCCCGATTTTAAGGCTGCTTTCCGCCCCTTTTCTGGCCGCGTCAACAACTCCGGGGAGGTCTATCCTTGTCTCTTTCTTGAACCAGCTTATAACAAGGCAGGTGAGTATCCCCACTACTGCGGAAAGACCCGCGTCGTAGCCGATGATCATCAGCACGGTGATAATCGCCAGAGGGAGAATGTAATACCAGCCTTCCTTGAAGATCTTCATTGCGGATTCTTCTGATTTTTCGCCTCTGATGTTATGAATCTTCGCTTCATAATGCACCATAACAAAAACACTGAAGAAATACATCAAGGCGGGGAAGATGGCTATAAGCATGATTTTGGAATAAGGGATTCCCGTGAGCTCCGCCATGATGAATCCGCCCGCGCCCATGATAGGCGGCATGAACATCCCGCCTATGGAGGCCGCAGGTTCGACAGCACCTGCCACATGAGGCTTGAAGCCGACTTTTTTCATGAGAGGGATGGTGAAGGCTCCTGTTGAAACCGTGTTTGCTATCGCACTGCCTGAAATTGAGCCGAAAAGCGCACTGGCGATAACCGCAACCTTTGCGGGGCCGCCTGTTTTGTGTCCGACCAGAACAACGGGAAGATCGATGAAGAATTTCTGTGCGCCGGATTTTTCAAGGAATGCTCCGAAGATAACGAAGAGAAGAACGTATGTGGCAAGAACATCCGCCATTATACCGAAAACGCCGTCATTCTTATAGAAACATGTTACGCAGATTTCCATGAATGAACCGCCCGGGTGCATGAGAAGCTCAGGGGCGTACGGTCCGAAAACACCGTATGCAAGAAGAACAGTGCCGATTATAACGAAAACAGTACCCACTGCTCTGCGGGCAACCTCGATTCCTATTAGTACGCCTATTATGGCTATGATTCCGTCTGTCTGGGTTTCGGCGCCTGTTCTGTAGTTGAGCGCCTCGAAATTCAGCATGAAATATATAACTGTGACAGCAGACAGAATTAAAAGAATATAATCCACTATGCGGAAGAATATGCTTTTTGATTTATAAACCAGAAAAACGAGAATATATGTAACAAAAACATACACTCCCTTGTGATATTGGGTGGCGGCGGGCACAACAAGCGCCGAATATGAATAGAAAAGAACGAGAAAAAGCGCCATCCCGTCGAAAAGATATT
>JBFWJG010000099.1:0-6375 GCA_050253335.1 Deferribacterales bacterium
GACTTGAGCTTGAAGAAGTTTTTGAAGGTATTTATCGTGTCGTCCATGAATGAGATGATCTGCCTGCTTTCCGCCGCGACTTCATTGATGGATTTTACAGCTTCCTCCGGAGTTTCGGTGCTGAGTGCGCTGTCAATATACTGGAATATCTGATAAAGCGAATTCAGGGGCTGTTTCCACTGGTGGCTGATCGAGGCGACCATTTCGCCTATCGCCGCCAGCTTGCTCTGCTGAATAAGCAGGTATTCGCGCTGTTTCTGCTCTTCCTCGATACGCTTTATGTTAGTGATATCCGTTACAGAGGTTATTTTATATATCTTTCCGCCAAGCTCCACCCTGCTTGCGGTTGAGATTATTTTCATGCTTTTGCCGCTCTTGTTCACAACCTCCCATTCGGCGGGAATTTCAGAGAGCTTGCCGCTTATAAACTCATTATGCATATGCAGAGCGGTTTCACGGAAGTTATCGGGAACGACAATTGTAAAGGGTTTGCCCAGAAGCTCTTCCTCCGTGTAGCCGTATATCTGAAGATATGCCTTGTTGACTTTTACAAAACGTCCTTTGCTGTCGGTGAGGCAGATGCCCACTTCCGCGGTTTCAAATATTTTGGTTATGAACAGTTCGCTCTGGAGTCTCTGCGCGACCTCTTTCTCCACCCTTGCCTCAAGGGTTTTATTCAGTGCTTTCAGTGTGTTCTCTGACTCGGTGAGGAGGGCTGTTTTCTCAAGGAGGAGTTTCTCCCTCTGTTCTCTTTCTTCGTAGAGGGCTTTAAGCTCGTTATAGGCAATGTTGAGTTCCTCATTGGTGGCCTGAAGCTCCTCATTTGTGGTTTCCAGTTCCTCGTTTGAGGACTGGAGCTCTTCGTTTGAGGAGTGAAGTTCTTCGTTGAGTGACTGAAGCTCCTCGTTTGATGTTTCCAGCTCCTCAATGACAGTCTGGAGATCCTGCTTGGTGTTGGCAAGCTCGCTCTGGATCTCGCTTATGCGCATGTCGCAGCTGTCGTCAATATATGCGATTCCGGGGAGTTCGTCCTCCGGTATGCTTTCAAAATACAGCAGAATGAACCCTGTGTCCTGTGTGCCGTCCATCATTTTGCGCATGTTGCTGCGCACAAAGGAACTGCCCATTTTGCGGAAAGGGGAAAAAGCGTGGGATGCGCCGTTTTTCAGCCTCTGAATCATCACCCTGACATCAGGGCGGAATGTCTTGCATATCATGCTGCTGAGGTTTATTTTCGGTTTGCCTGTGGGGAGGTTGATATATTCGGATATATTCCCGTGCAGGTAGAAAATATTCATCAGCAGATCCGTAACCGCGAATGCGGAAAAAAACTCTTCAAGCCTGCTTGTTCTTATGTAGGTTTCAAAGTCGCTCTCGCTGTGAGTTTCAGCGGTTTCCTGATACCTTGTTCCGGCTATCCGCGGGAAGATCTGCTTTGTCACCTTTTTCTGGTGCAGGGGCAGACGGTACAGCTTGTTCTTTTTGTCCGCCGTTTCAAAGTGGGTGTCGATATTCCCTGTGGATTCGGATTTGCCGAGCATAAGTATCCCGCCCGGGTTCAGGGAGTAATAGAATGATTCGAAAACTTTCCTCTGGAGATCCGCGTTGAAATATATCAGCAGGTTCCGGCAGCTGATGAAGTCTATCCTGATGAAAGGCGGATCCGAAGCTATATCGTGGCGGGAGAAGATAACCATCTCCCTGAGGGTTTTTACAACCTCATAGGTGCTGCCGTGCTTGATGAAGTATTTTTTAACAAGTGAAGGGTCAATCTCGGTTATGGCTGATTCGGGATAAAAACCTTTTCTGGCTATATTAAGCGCCGCCGTGTCAATATCGGTGGCGAATATCTGTATGTCTGTTCCGGGCAGCTTGTCGCCCAGCAGCTCAGCAAGGATAATTGTAATGGAATAAACCTCTTCCCCCGTGCTGCACCCGACTATCCAGAAGCGGAGGGAGTCGTTGAACCTGTCAGAGTTTATGTAGCTATCGAGTTCCTTCCTGAGTTCCGCGAAGGCTTCCTGATCCCTGAAAAATGCTGTGACATTTATGAGTATATCAAAGAAAAGCTGTTCGGTTTCCTCAGGGCTGTTTTTCAGAAACTCGACATAGTCTTTTATCTTTATGAACTTGCGGGCGGCCATCCTTCTCTGTATACGGCGTTTGAGAGTATTTTCTTTATAATCTCTGAAGTCGGTTCCTTTTTTACGTTTGATAAGAGTGAGGATAGTTTTGAAGTGATCCACCGTTTCCTTAGGTTCAGGCATCGGGACTTCCGGCATTGCGCTGTTCAGGAATATTTCGGCTATTTCAGAGGCTATTTTCTCCGGTGTCAGTGTTATGTCCACATTCCCTGTCTCGATTGCCGAGTGGGGCATTCCGTCATATTTTGCGGATTCAGTTTCCTGAGCAATGGTTATCCCGCCTGCGGCTTTTATGGCGCGGATTCCCGTTGAGCCGTCAGAGCCTGTGCCGGAGAGTATAACCCCGCAGGGGATGATGGTTTCGTCTTCCGACATTGAGATGAAAAACTGATCCACGGACGGTTTGGGACCTACAAAGTCCTGCGGGCGGTTAAGACGCAGAACTCCGTTTTTCACCGCGACATTGAAGTTGGGCGGGGTTATGTAAACAACATCGGGTTTGAGGATTGTGCTGTCTTTTATTTCGGCTATTTCAAGCTTGCTGTCCTTTGAGAGAAGCGAGGTGAGCATACTTTTGTGCGAAGGGCTAAGGTGCTGGACAACCACATAGGCTATCCTGCCGTTAGGCTCAATATTCGGTATAAAAAGCTTCAGCGCTTCAAGTCCGCCTGCGCTGGCTCCTATGCCGACCAGAATTAGTTTTTCATCTTTCATGCAAATAAGCCCGTCCGTAATTTTCACATATTATAGCATTATAATCGATTATAAAGTACGGCGATTTAAAATTAGAAGAAAAATAATATTAATTTGGTAAAATATTGGTAATGAAAATTGTTAATAAAAGAAAGAGCCGCCCTTTAGGGGCGGCTCTTTCAGGGATTTGTTTTCTTCAGTCAGGTCTTATTTCCATTCAGGTTTCGGTGTGGCGTCCGTTGAAGGAGGAAGTACCGGGTAGGCCACTTTAGGCTGAACACCTGTGAGTGTTTTAAGGAACGCTGTGATGAGCTTGCTGTCGGCATCAGTAAGAGAGATTCCGAGCTGAGCCGAACCCATAACCGCCACTGCTTCCTGAAGTCCCCATACTTTGCCGGAGTGGAAGTAGGGAGCGGTGTACTCTATGTTTCTGAGGCTGGGTGATTTGAAAACATATTCATCAGCCGCTGTGTTCGTTACGGAGAATCTGCCTTTGTCGCCGGAAACTATTTTAGCGTCAGGCTTTTCAACAACTCCGAATGTATAGTAGTCCTCTCCGCCCATGTTAACGCCTGCGTGGCAGTCAACGCAGCCTTTGCTGATGAAAAGCTCAAGGCCTTTTTTCTCATCTTTGCTGAGGGCGTTAGCATCGCCTTTAAGATAAAGGTCGAATCTGGAATCGGGAGTAAGGAGCGTAGCTTCGAAAGCCTCTATCGCTTTTGCCATGTTGTCGAAGCTGACGGGATCTTTATCTCCGGGGAAAGCTTTCTTGAACAGTGCAACATATTCGGGCATACTTTTCAGAACAACAACGACTCTGTCGGGTGTGCTGTTCATTTCAACAGAAGCCTGAACGGGGCCTTTTGCCTGTTCTTTCAGGTCAGCCGCTCTACCGTCCCAGAACTGAGCGAGGTTGAAAACGGAGTTAAGAACAGTGGGGGCGTTTCTGGGGCCTTTCTGCCAGCCGTGACCGATGGAAGTTTCCTGGTAGTCGTCACCGCCGAAGCTGAGGTTGTGACAGGTGTTGCAGCTGAGAAGACTGCTTTTTGAAAGTCTGGGTTCGAAGAAGAGCATTTTGCCAAGCTCGACTTTGTCCAGAGTCATGGGGTTGTCTTTAAGCGCGGGGGGCGCATAGGGAATAGGTTTAAAAAGTTTGTTGGCATCATCCTGAAGTTTTTCAGCAAATGCAGGACCGGATACCACGAGTGCCGCCATTAACACAAGCATTGATAATAGTTTTGTTCTCATAGGAATAAACCTCCTTGGTTGATAATTGGAACTATAACACAAGTTTTCTTAAATGATAATAATTATTTTACAGTAAAAAATTTCGACTAAAATAGTATTAATTTTAGTTCTTAATAATGAAGAATTAATCTATTAAAAAAATTTTAACACTTTTTGGTAATAATAGATTTAAAAAATTTGATTAAAATTAAAAAGAACATTTTTTGTAATTTATTTTCAGTATCTTAGGATGTTTAATCCTTTTTGTTAATATTCCCGTGGTTATAAAACAGGCAAAGCTGTATATTAAACATTCGGCAGTATTGGGGCTCAGGCTCCGGAGGTCAGTGAATGTCCTACAGGTATTTTTCTTCTTGTGTTTCCGTGTGCAGATTTCTTTCTGCAGCCTGTATTATTATTATGCTTTCCGGCTGCGGGGAGATGAAAAAGCTTTACAGCGGCAACATACCCATAGCGGAAGGGAGATTCATCTTCAAGGCCGAGGGCAGGGAAGTAGCCGTGCCCTATGAGGGCGCCTTTCATTCCGATAACGCAGATACCCTGCTGATTATGATACATGACGATTCGCTTAATCCGGTTTCATACATGAGCAAAGGCCTTTACGCCGCTGATTTTGCAGGCGGAGGCAAAACGGCTGTCGTGGCTCCCCAGTTTCTGGAAAAGCGTGTGGCGGACAGGGAAAAGGGCATCCTTTTCTGGGACAGAAGATGGCGGGGGGGCGGCCTTTCCCTCAGCAGCGGACTTAACGCCGGATTCCCCAGGGTGAGCTCGTTCACTGTTCTTGAGCGTATGATAACTGATTTTCACAGCAGGAATAAATCCACCCTGAAAAAAGTCATCATAGCGGGGCACGGCGGAGGGGCGCAGTTTGTGGTTCATTTCGCCGCCATGAACTCGGCGGAGAGAAAGCTTGCTCCTAAAGGGGTCAGCTTCACTTACGCGGCGGCGAACCCTTCCACTTATCTTTATCTCAGCAAGGAACGCTTCCGTGATGAGAACGGAAGGATAATGCCTGTTGTGCAGTCGCAGATTTCAGGCTGTTTTTCTTTTAACTCTTATAAATACGGTCTGGACGGAATATACGGCTACGGCAGCGGAATGCAGGTTCAGGATATCAGAAGCAATCTGCTGAACAGGCGGATGGTTTTTATTGTCGGCAAACAGAATCTGGGGCGCTCCCTTTCCCTTGATAATTCTTGCGGGGCGGATATTCAGGGTAAAAACAGGGTTGAGAGAGCCGTGCTTTTCAAACATCATCTGGAGAAACTCAACGGCGGTTCATGCCCGAGCCACACATGGCTTATGCTGGACAGGGTAGGGCATAATCCGGACGCTGTGTTCTCAAACCCGGATGTGATTAATGCTATCTTTGCGGATAATTAGCCGCAGACTGCCTTTGTTATCTTCTGTGCTGTTTCGTGATCCGACTCAAACGTGAATACCGATATGCATGAAACAGGCTTTGCGCCTATCATGGAATTGAGGAACCAGCAGTTTTCAAACTCTTCCAGATCCCAAAGATGAATCTCCCGCTCCTCAACAGGGAGGACTTCTCCCGCTATCTCAAGGCTTATGCTCGGCAGGCGGTTTGCGGCGGGAGTTGTGACAAAAATGTCCCCCTGCCTGAACAGAACCGCGCCTGAGGCGGCTTCGAATATCTCATTATCCTCACTTATCAGAAGCGAGTTGTCGTAACCGCCTCTTAATGCTCTTCTCAGTGCGAGGAACTGGTGAGCCCAGTTCATGGACTTATGCCTGTTCAGGTGGGAAACCTGGTGGCGGTCATGTATGTTGAGTCTGTATTCGCTTATGTTTGCTGTGTATTCATGGGCGCTTATTTCTGTACGGGTTCTGCCGTCCTGTTCAGTTTCAAATGCGTAAAGGTTGATTTTCGCTTTTTTATCTGTTAGGGAGTTGGCCTCGATCACTTCCATGATGTGCTTTTCGTAATCCATCCGGTTGAAGACACATCCGTATTCTTCGAGGGAGTTTTGGAGCCTGCGCAAATGCCTGTCAAGATGCCGGATCTCACTGCCGTTATATAATATGGATTCAAAAAAGCCGAAGCCGTATTTGAAAGCGGACAACCCGAACCTTTCATCAGCATCTGCAAGCACACCGTTTTTCCAGATTATCATCCGAAAACCTCCATGAATTTTTCCGCCTTGCTCATGGTTTCATGATACTCCGCAAGGGGATCGGAATCTGTCACTATACCGCTGCCGGAATAAAAAGTGAATGTTTTTTCACCCGTGTCATACACTCCGGTTCTTATGCAGATTGAGGAGTC
>JBFWJG010000100.1:0-6244 GCA_050253335.1 Deferribacterales bacterium
AGTTTCAGGACGGACTGGGTGTGGGTGGCGTGGGCTGTGAATTTTTTCGGCATTGATTTAAAGAGCGGATCCTTCCTGCCTGCGTCAGTGAGCTCGATTTCCACTGTGCCTATCTCGGGACCGAAGGGGTGGTTGTCAACCCTGCCGCCCAGTGCATGGGCAAGAAGCTGATGACCGTAGCAGATGCCCAGCACAGGGATCTCTTTTTCCACGGCTTTTTTCAGCCATTCAGCGGTTCTCTCGCTCCACGGGTGAAGGTCGGTGACCATCTCGTGTGCGCCGGAAACCAGTATCCCTTCATACTCAGACGGATCTGGGAATCCGTCACCTTTCTGCGGTTCTATTACCTTTACCTGTTTTCTGAACGCGCCCATGAAACGGATTATCCAGTCGGCGAAACCGCCGTAATTATCTTCAAGCTCCTCAAGGGTGCTGCCCATTTTCAGTATAAGGAACATCTTAACCTCTTAACAAAAGTGTTCATGGATAACAATATACCCTGAGGCGGAAGTGTTCAAGGACAATAAAAGAGCTGAGGTTCTGCAAAATATTTCAGATGACGGGGCAAATGCTTACGGATAGGTTTTTCGGGCGGCGAAGGGGACGGCCGGGTTCTGCCGTCCGGCTCGGGGTCTGGTTTCCTGCCGGATTATCCCCTGAGTTTTTTCACTCCGAAAACCTGAATAAGGCTGAGCTCCTCCATGAGATCAATGAGCCTGTCATCGCCTATGTACATGGAGATGTGTATTCTGTCGACATTTACAAGCTTCATCAGATAGCCTATCACGGAGGAGGTCATGGAGAGGGAGTCCGCGATTATGAAGCTTATGCTGTCCGTGCCTCTGTCAACAAGAGCCTGAACCGTCTCTTTGATGGTCATGTAGTTTTCCAGAGTTTTGATGTTGCCTTTGATTTCGATCTGTCTGTCGTGAACATTTATTTCCATACGCATTCTCCGCGGATTGTTTTATAGATTCTGACTTTGTTTCCTTTTTCATTAAAGTAAATATCATCCACGGCGGAGGTTACCATCTTTATTCCGTTTCCGCCGAAGAATGCCTTTCTGCTCCTGCGCTTTTTGCGGAAGTCAAACCCCTGTCCGTTGTCGCTCACTTCCGCGCAGAAAACAAGAGATCCGCCCCTGTTTTCCACCCTTGTCCGGATTTTTATGAACTTCTCCGGAGCCGGTCTGGCTTTTTTCAGGCATTCGTCATAGACCCCTTCTGTTATGAGTCTTGTCTTCTCTTCAAGTTCAATTTCAAGACAGCCGTGCTCAAAGGCGTTCATCACAAGCTCCGTCAGAACACCCGTCATGGAGGCGGCGTCATCATCGGACAGGCCTTCTTTTTTGAGCTTCTCCTCCACTCCGTTTATATAGAGCATAACATCGCGGAAGTCGGGATTCACCGATATTTCCTCTGCATAGCCGCCGACTGATGAATTAATGTATATAAATGTTATATCGTCTTCATAGCTGGTTACTGTACTGTCAAGAAATGTACGCATATGCATGAAGGGCGGATTGTCTTTAATAAGATCATACAGCATTTCTTTGTGTTCCGCTGTGTTTATAAATGTATTTTCAAGAAGTCCGTCTGTAAAAACAGCGAGAGAAAGCATTCCGGTTATATCCTCGCTGCCTATACTGAAGCTCTCCGTGCAGGAAGTGAGGGGTGGGTTGTTGCTCTTTATTTTTCTCAGTCCTTCGGGCATGGAAACAGACAAAGAGGGGACAGAGAAAAGGGCGTATTCCATGCCGGAGAAGCCCCTGTCTATTTTTATGAACGCACAGCTTATTATTTCCTCTTCCAGAAGCACTTTCCGGATATATTCCAGATAACGGCCTATCAGCGTGGAAAGTCCGGAGCCGTTGCGTTCGTTGAAGCGGTCAATTATGTGGTTGATAAAGGCTATGCTCATGAACGTGGTTACGGACGCTGAGATCCCTTTTCCCATGGAGTCTATTAGGAAGATAAATATGCTTCCGTCGGAGAGTTTTCTCACCGAATAGCCGTCTCCGCTGAGAGTGTCCAGCGGTTTGTAGAATGTATTTACGAAATAGGGCCTGCCGGAGTTTTCCAGCATTGTTCCCTGAAAGTCGTTTTTGATTAGGTTAAGCTGCTTTTCAAAGGCGTTTCTTTCCTGAAGCGAGTGGTAGCGCTCCTTAAAGCGGAGAAGCTCAAGGTCTTTTCTGCGGCTTTCATGCTCAAGCTTTTTGACAAGCACCTTCTGGAAGGAATCCTCTAGGGCGCGGCGTATTGTCTTTCTGGTGATGGGTTTCGGCAGAAAATGGGTTATCCCGCTGTTGAGGGCGCTTATAACAACATCACTCTCGTTGTGCCCCGTTACCAGAACCACGGGGGTGTCCGGCTTTTCCTCCAGGATTTCCACGGCAAGCTCAAGTCCTGTCATCTGGGGCATGTCGTGGTCGGTGAAAACCACGTCTATCTCCCTGCGGCGGAACAGTTCCAGCCCTTCAATGCCGTCGGCGGCGGTGAAGACCCTGCCGACCATCTGCTCAAGAACCAGTTCCATTGTGCGTCTGTTTACCGAGTTGTCCTCCACCACGAGGACATTAAGCTTATCGAGCAGTCCGCTCAGAGTCATTTATCAAACCTTGAACCGCTTCAGCACTGCAAGAAGGCCGCCTGATTTTTCCGAAAGCATTCTTGCCACTTCCTCAACATTTTCACCGGAGTATTTGTTTTCGGTGGAAAGCGAGGTGAGTCTCTGGACTATCTCTATCATCTCTTTGGTTTTTGTGGCGATAACAGTGTTCATTTTCACCACTTCCGAGGAAACGGAAACAGTGTCGCCCAGCTTGCTGCCCGTGGCGTTGGCTTCGCTTATCAGTTCTTTGGAGTCGTCCGCCACGGTGACTATTTTGTCGGATATATCGCTTATCTGTCTGTTTGAGTTTTCCACGCCGCTTGTGATCATGCCTATTATGCGGTTGATCTCCACAAGGGATGTCTGCGTACGTTCGGCGAGCTTGCGCACTTCGTCAGCGACAACGGCAAATCCGCGTCCGTGCTCTCCTGCTCTTGCCGCTTCGATTGAGGCGTTAAGAGCCAGAAGGTTTGTCTGGTCGGCTATGTCGCTGATGATGGAGAGAACCTGACGGATCTGCGCAGCCTGCTCGGTGAGGTTTTCCATATCCTTGGCGAGTGAAGCCTGACGCTCGCTTTCGGTGATGATGGTGCTGACCACATTGTTGAGGTTTTCCACAAATTTGCTGAGCATGTTGCGGCTGTCTTCCAGAACTTCCGTGGTGCTTATGGCAAGCTCCTCAGTTTTGTCGAGGTTGGAGGCGATGTTGTTGACTATGAAGCTGTTTTCTTCTGCGAGGCTGGTCATTTCCTGAATGTTGCTGTACAGGGATTCTGATGTGGAGGAAAGCTCTTCGCTTGCGCTTGCGGTTTCGTTGGCGCTGTCCAGAGAGGTTATCACGGTGTTCTGCACTTTTTCTATGAAAGCGTCTATGTTGTCGGAAACAATTTCAAGCTCGTCACCGCTTTTGTAGTTCACTCTTCTTGTCAGGTCTCCGTCACCCACTGCGAGGTCTTCGGTTGTGGCAATAACCTCTCTCAGAGGCTTGATAATCGCCATGAAAAGGATCACGAGCACGACTGAGGCTATGAACAGGAACCATACTATTGTGTAGAAAAACTGCTGTGATGAAACTTTTTTCGCTCCGGCAATCGCCGCCTGAATATCTTTTAAGGGGACTGCAGAGGCGAAATATCCGATTATGCTTCCGCTGTCGCCCGGTATCTCGCTTATCACAACGAAGAAGCTGTCGGTTGTTATGTAGCCGTTCTCTTCAGACAGACCGGCAGCGCCGAGCTCTGAAAACAGGGCGGAATCACCGTTGTAAGCAACTGTGTATCCGTCGATTTTTTCACCCTGCATCTCTGAATCCTTTAAGAGGATCAGGGAGGAGACGCCCATGTCTGCTTTCATTTCCTCTGCTATGTAGTCAGCGTTCATGGAGAACTGAACAGCCCCCACCAAAGTTCCGGCATTGTCTGTTATCGGAGCCGCACCTTTTACCCAGAGGCCTTCGGCGGACTGCTCGAATCCTTCGGCCGCTGTTTTTGAGCGGACGGCGGATTTAAGAACATATCCCGCTTCGGGGGAACCGTCCGTGAACCCCGCGTAGGCGAACGGGTTCAGGTTTGCGTCTGATACAAATATTTTAACGCCTTGGAAGTGGTCGTTCTTCTCAAGCCTGTAGTGTATTTTTCCTATGTATTCCCCCGCGTACTCACTGTCATTCATGCTGAGGGAGTTCATGAGTTCTGAGTTTGTGGAAAGAACCACGGCGTTGGTGAGGGTTCTGTCCGCGGCGGACTCTTCGGTATGCTCAAGAAAACGTTCAATCTCTGCAACTTTCGCGGCCATTACATCCTCTTTGACTTTGTTCAGGCCGATTATGGAGTAAACTGAGTAAACTATTGCTGCTGTTGTGACTATCCCTGCAAGCGGGATGAAGAATTTCAAGAAAAGTGACAGCTTTCTGACTTTAGGCATAATAAAAAACCCCCGCATACTCAAACAGTATATTATATATGTACTCAAGCGGTTCAGATTAGAATTTAACAGTCATTAGAATAACTTTATGCGCGATCCGTGTCAAGTGCGGAACTGTTCGGGAAACCTATAATAAAAATTATTTGGGACAAAACAGAACAATTGTTCATGATAATGTTATGAGCTTTTCCGTTCAAAACAGCGGATTAAGTTTGATGTGATATTAACCGCCGTGGAGCACCTGCTGTTCCGCCACCCATTCAAAACTCGCATATTTGATTTCGCTGACCTCGTTGACAGAAAGGTTAAGTTCTTTCAGCAGTTCAGAATTTATCGAAGCTGAGCGGTCATCGGATGTTTCGATAAGCCTCAGCAGACTGCCCAGTTTTCCGCCCCTTTTCTCAATGGCTTCTTTTATGTTTCCTTCTATATTGAGTGAGTTCATAAGCTCCGAGGGGGAGATGCCGAAGATAGCGTCCAGCATTGATATCAGACCCGTGAAGTAGGCGTCTCCGGCGATTCCCGAGTTCTCTCCGTAGACTCTTGCCGCCAGAAGCTCCATTGCCCTTGCCCTCAGGAGAACTGTTTCAAGAAGAGGACTGCGCCTGTTCTCCTTGTTTTTGGATGCGTAAAGCATGATGATAAGCCATTTTTGCAGCTGCTGTCTTCCCAGAAGGCTTATGGCGTGGCGTATTGAGCGCACTTCTGAGCGGATGAAAAATGAGGATGAGTTTATGAGCTTCAGCAGCTTGAGGCTGAACTCAGGCTGAAGCTTGAACTCTGTCTCTATCTTGTCCAGCGAGCTGTCGCTCCCCAGAAGGTTCAGCAGTTTGAGGATCGAGATCTTCGAAGGCTCTATGGAAGACTTGGAAATGATGTTCGGGCGCGCGAAATAATAACCCTGAAAAAGCTCAAATCCGGCGTCCAGCGCCATGGTGTAGCTTTCCTGAGTTTCTACCTTCTCCGCAAGGAGCTTTGCAGGAAATTTCTTGAGCTCGCGCGTTCTGTATTTTATGTCGTCTGATCCGGTGAGGGAGAGATCGACCTTTATAACGTCTGTCAGAGGAAAAAGCGGGGCAAACATAAGCATGTACTCGTCAGAAAAGAACAGGTCATCAAGGGCGAAGCGGTAGCCCTTCTCCTTGTATTTTTTGATGCGTTCGATGAGAGCCTTGGAAACTACTGTGTTTTCAATTATTTCAAACACAAGCTTATCCTGAGGCATAACATCCAGTATGTCCTGCATGATGATGTTTTCGTTCACGTTGATGAATCCGTCCTTTCCGGCCAGAAGCTTGTCCAGACCGAAGTTCTGGACAATATTAACCAGTACGCGGGCAGTGGCGCAGGTGTTGTCGGTTATGACGGCGGAGGTTTCGCCCGGATTACGGAACAGCAGTTCATAGCCGTAGGTGAATCCGTCTCTGTTGAGGATTGGCTGACGGCCGAGTATCAGTTCTTCGTAATTCATCAAAGCTGTCCTTTGTTTGTGTTTTATAAATTAAATATAATCTCTGACGGTAAATCCTGAAAGCTGAATTTAGTTTTTTAATAAAAATAATTTTAATTTTCACCGTGCGGTTTTCAGCATAGTGCGCCCAGCTTAAAGGGATCGGTTTGTCATAGCAACAAAGTTGACTATCTATCAAAGAGATAATTAAGACTTATTTTGTTCCAATAGAAATGTTTTATGAGCAAGTGTTTATTATTG
>JBFWJG010000101.1:0-6217 GCA_050253335.1 Deferribacterales bacterium
GTCATGTCTTTTATTTTATCCATGATGTCGCCGGATTTTTCCTCTGCCCCGTCTCTGATATCTTCTGCGGATTCCTTAACCTTTTCAAGGGCTTTCTGCCCCGGGTCTCCGCCGAAGATATCAACAGGCTCAAGCGTTATCTTCTCCTCGCGGAAAGGATTTATCTGTGAGCCGCCGAATTTGTTCACAATGTCATAAATGACGGGGGAAAGCTTTATAAGAAAGCCGGAAACGGCGCCTTTTTCGGTTGTTTTCACAAATCCTGAGTCCTTAGGCATGAAGGAGACAAAAGATGTGAGAATAACGGAAAGAATGACAGCGGCCTTAAAGGCGCCGAACACCATTCCGCCGCCCCTGTTCACTTCAGAAAGGGACACATTCTTTATGATCTTGCTGATAAACACAGCGATTATCATCACAATCAGGTATACGACAATGAAAACTATCACAAACCCGAGTGCGCTCAAAGATTTTTCCGATAAATCGAAAGATTTGAAAAGGCTTCCCACCGTCAGGGAATATTTATATGCCGCAACATAGCCGACCACTATTGCCGCTATGCCGAAAAGCTCGTGCACAAGCCCTTTTATAAGCCCGCGCACGGCAAAAGCGCCGATAATTATCAGCAGTACAATATCAGTTATTTCCATCAAACACTGCCTTCACAAGCTCATTAACCAGCTTGCCGTCCGCCTTGTTCTTTGTTTTTTCCATAACCTTCTTCATCACGGCGCCGAAGTTTTTCTTATCGCTCACATCAACGCCTTCTGCGGCCTCCGCCACTATTTTCCTTATCTCTTCCTCACCCATCTGAGCGGGCATGTATTTTTCAAGGAAAGTGATTTCAAGCTCTTCCTTCTCCGCGAGTTCAGGTCTTCCTGCGTCCTTGTACTGCTGGGCTGCGTCCCTGCGTTTTTTCACGGCAGAGGCAATAACCTTCAGCACGCCTTCATCATCAAGCTCGCCCGCGGGTCTGTTGTTGATCTCAACGTTTTTGATCTCGGAGCGGAGCATCCGCACCGTATCAAGAGCTATCTGGTTTTTCTCTCTCATATATGTTTTCATGTCATCGGTTATTATGTCTTTAAGGCTCATTTTAAGTCTTTCTCCTTTCCTATAACTCTTGCCATCATAAAAAGCATGTCGGACAGTCTGTTAACATACTTTCTGACAACAGGGTCAAAATTAACACAAGCGGACAAAGTTATCAATCTTCTTTCATACCTTCTGGCCACAGTGCGGCATATATCGGCCTTTGAGGCATCAAGATTCTCAGAAGGGATTATAAACCCGTGCAGTTCGCCGGTTATAGCCTCATATTCCTTGGTCTTTCCTTCCAGAAAGTCCACTTCCTCCTGTGGAACAAGGAATTTTTCACGCCCTTCCCTTGTGGCGGCGTATGAGTTTATGCGGAAAATTGTCTTCTGAATCCGCAGTATATCCTCCGCATGGGCGCTGACCCTGAGACGCAGTTCACCGAGGTTTGAAACAAGTTCATCCCCGGTTCCCAGAAACTCCATAACCGGATCGTCCTTGTCCACCCGCTCTCCTGTGTAGAGCGAGGTCTGCCCCTTGTCCCCTGTCTTGGTGGTAACGCTCATGGGTAGCTCCTATGTGCTTAAATCTTCCGCCATTTTCAGCAGGTTTGCGTCAAACTGCTTTTTCCGCCCGATAATCTCCGAAAGGGGAATAAGCTCTATCTCCCTTCCCGTCAGCGCTGTCATGCAGGATGTCTTGCCGCTCATAAGCCCTTTGACCGCCGCGTCCCCCATTCTTGTGGCGAGAATTCGGTCAAAGTAGGTGGGGCTTCCACCCCTCTGTATATGCCCCAGAACCGTTATGCGGGTTTCGAATCCGCCCATGAGTTCCAGTGTTCTGCCGAAGTCATAGGCGGAGCCCACGCCTTCGGCGAGGATTATAACGCTTCTGGTTTTGCCTTCCTGATAGCGTTTTCTGATTTTTGCTATGATGTTTTCAAGGTTGTACGGAACTTCCGGTATGAGGGCGGTTTCCGCACCGCCCGCTATGGCGGACATAACGGCGAGATAGCCGCAGTGCCTTCCCATAACTTCTATTATGAAGGTTCTGTCGTGTGAGCTTGCGGTATCGTTTATGGTGTCTATGGCATGCACAATCGTGTTAAGAGCCGTGTCAACACCTATGGAAGTGTTGGTTCCGTGTATGTCGTTATCAATGGAGCCGGGCAGACCCACAACCTTCACACCGAAATTCTCCGCCAGAATTTTCGCTCCGGTGAGAGAACCGTCCCCGCCTATGACCACAAGCCCGTCTATGCCGTTCTTTTCAAGGTTGCTGACAGCGAGCTTCTGCCCGTCCTCAGTCTTGAACTCCATGCATCTCGCGCTGCGGAGGAATGTTCCGCCGCGGTAAACCATGTTGGAAACATCCTTGCTGGAGAGGAGACGCATCTTGTTCTCTATCATGCCTTTGTAGCCCTGCTCTATGCCGAAAACCTCTATTCCGTTGGCAAGTCCTGTTCTCACTACGCTTCTGATGGCGGCGTTCATTCCGGGGCTGTCGCCTCCGCTGGTCATAACGGCAATTCTTTTCATAGGTTCACACCATTATCTCTTTTTATAGGGTATAGGATCCTCATAGCCCGCCTGCCTGAACCCTCTCAGGCGAAGGAGGCAGCTGTCGCACTCGCCGCAGGCTTCGTCCCCGCTTTTATAGCACGACCATGAAAGCTCAAGGGGCGCTCCGAGTTCCTTGCCCAGTTTAACTATATCGCATTTTTTCATGGAAATGAGCGGAGTTTCAATTTTAATTTTCGTTTCGGGGCGGGTTCCCGCGTCTATGGCCGCTTCAAAAGCATCATAAAACACCCTCCGGCAGTCGGGATAGCCGCTGCCGTCCTCCTCCACTGCGCCGATAAAAATAGCCGAGGCTTCAAGAACCTCCGCCCAGCTTGCAGCTATGGAGAGGATGTTCGCATTGCGGAAGGGAACATAAGTCTTGGGTATCCCCTGTCTGTCCAGCTCCCCTTCCTCAACCTCTATGGAATCATCGGTGAGGGAGGAACCGCCTATCTCTTTCAGATAGCTGATGTCCACAACTAGTTTTCTTTTTATTCCGTAAGCCTGACACAGATCCTCAAAGGCTTTGAACTCTCTGTCTTCTGTTCTCTGACCGTAGTTTACATGGAGAAAGCAAGGCTCGTAATTCTGAGCGGCAACAGCGGCTGTTACACAGCTGTCCATCCCTCCGCTTACGAGAACAATAGCTTTTTTCTTTGACATATTAAGCACTTCCTATTTTGATTTCAGAGTGTACACTCCGTCCCAGTCCTCCGCGGGCGGCTCCTCAAGGAAATCAGCGCATCTTTCAGCGAAAACCTCTGACGGCCCGTCCGAGAATTTTTCCGCCAAATCACGGAAAAGGGTAAGCGCTTCATTGAAATTCATGTTGAAGTATTTATCAAGAGCTTTTTCAAAGCTGTCTTTAAGTTCCCTGTTTTCGGGCGTGTCCGTCATCGGCTCAAAGATTTCCACAGGCTTGTGTTTGCCCTTTACCCGCACCCTGTCCAGCACACGGCAGATAACGGGAAGAGTAAGCCTGCTTCTGGTAAATTCGCTGATCACGATTCTGTTCTTATACTGCTTGCACAGCCCTTCCAGACGGGAGGCAAGGTTCACACTGTCTCCTATGGCAGTGTACTCAAAGCGCACCTTGGAGCCCATGTTGCCCACAACCACTGTACCTGTGTTTACGCCTATGCCTATATCAACAACCGGTATACCCTCTTTCGCGAACTCAGCGTTCACTTCTTTAAGTGTTTCGAGCAGTTCAAGGGCGCTTTTCACAGCCTTGTCGGGATGGTCGGGCACATCAACAGGGGTATTGAACACCGCCATCATCGCATCGCCGATGTATTTATCAAGCATTCCGCGGTTTTTCAGGATGACATTGGTCATGGGGTCAAGCAGCCTGTTCAGCATGGAAACCAGCGCAGTGGGCGTCAGGCTTTCTGACAGCGTGGTGAAGCCGCGTATATCGGAAAAAAGGATTGTGAGATCCCTCTCCTGACCGCCAAGTTCCAGTCCGTCCGGATTATTGAGAATCTCCTCCACAAGTTCGGGGGAAACATAAGAGCCGAAAGCCTTTTTGACCTCAAGGGCGTGAAGTTCGGTCTTGAAGAATGCCACAGCCTCGGTTCCCACAATCATCAGCACGGCGGGAAACAGCGCATAGAACTCTCTGAGCCATATATTAAAATAGATGAAAACGCCGTAAGAGACGGCAAAAACAGAACCAAGAACAACAACATACAGTGACCAGCGCAGATACTGCTTTTTTATGAAGCTGAGAGCGGAGACAATAAGCAGAACCGGGATAAAAAGCATGAAATCCCATGCCTTATGCCACTTTATGAGATGCCCCTCAAGGAGGTTGCTGATTGCGGTGTAGTGGAGGGAAACCCCGGGGGTGATGGGGCTTATAGGAGTGGGACGCATGTCATAGACGGCAGTTTCCGTCACACCGACCACCACTATTTTGTTCTCGAAAAACTCAGGAGCGATCTTTCCCGAGTAAATATCATACGCTGAAACATACTTAATCTGATCATAGTAATTCAGCTTGAAATAGCTCTGGTTCTTGAAAACTATATCCCCCAGAGTGAAGCTGTTTACGCCGTTTTTGTCCAGAACGAGATCCACATCCTGATTCAGATAATATCTCAGCGCCTGAATCCCCAGCGGGGAGAACAGGTAGCCTTTATGGATGTATGTTATGGGATAACGCCTGTAGAGGCCGTCGGCATCCGCCTCAGTGTTGAAGTAAGCGCATGTCAGCCCCATGTGCGCCACTTCGTCTATATTCACCTCCGCATAGGGGAACTCCTTAACTGCGGTTGAGTTGTCTAGCATTTTGAATGAGAGATAAGCGCAGTCCTCAAGGGCGTCTATGGTGTCTTCGGTGGTTTCCTGGGTTGCGTTGTCCCGCATGAAGAAACCGAGGATTATATTATCGGACTCGGAGATCTTTTCAGCCAGATAGCTGTCCCGCTCCGGCTCGGTATGCTCGGAAAAAACAATATCAAGCGTCACAATTCCCGCATACCTGAGGTTGTAGAAAAGATCTCCGATAACATCCCTGCGCCACGGCCACCGTCCCAGCTTATTGACGCTGTATTCATCCACGGTGACTATCACCATGTCCTCATAGGGTTTCGGAGTCATGCCCACTGCGGAGCGGAAGTGAAACTTGCCGTCCTCTATGCCGAGGGCGAACTTATCGATGAATACGGGCTGAAAGGTGAAAAGAATCGCAGAAAAAATGAGAAAACCGGCCAGAAGCCCGAATTTATAGTTCCTGAAAAATGAGGGTATAAACTTCATAAGCTCCCGCCGGTTTTAAAAATCTATTGGGGTGACACCACTATTTCATAGTCGGAGAATTTCTCAACCTTGAACCCGCCCCTGCTGTTTATGGATGTGGCGAGGTAAAGGGATTTTTCAGGATAAGTCACAGCGAGCGTGTCCACGCCCTGATCCTTAACCTCAAGCACCCAGCTTGTGTAGGTCAGCATCTGTTTGAGCTGCATGAGCTTGTCTATATCTGTCTTGCCCATGAGGCGGACAGTGACCATTCTGCTGTTTGCTCCCTGCATTTTTTCCATGACTATGCCAACAAGAGTGTTTGCCACTGAGTCGCGGAGGTTTTCAGTCATCCTGAATGTCGCGTCTTCAATGGTTGTGCCCTGACCGCGGACAGGAATGTACCCGCTGGCGAGAATAACGCGGTTGCCGTACTTCTCTGTTATGAGCCTGTAGGTGAGCCTTCCCGTGACAACATTAAAAGGGAGCGAAACGCCGTAGCCTATGTCCGTACCCTGCTGGGCTGTGGCTGTGGTTTCAACCTTGCCTATGAGGATTGTGTTTGAAAGGTTTTTGAAGGCTGCGTTTCTGAGCGCGAGATAGTCGTTCGACTTCATGGCTCTTTCAAGCTCCTTCACGCCGAAACCGTTTCCGGAAGCCATGTCCACAACTTCCATATTGCGTGCGGTAAGCTCGTTTATGACATTTTCGGAAAGAGCGCTCGATTCCTCAACCCTGCCGTTGGGGAAAACAACAGGTAGCATAACGGAAATGGTGGTGTTTTTGGAAACAATGCCCACCGCGCTTTCTGCCTTTGTTTTTTCAACCATCGCAGAGATCTGCACTCTGTAGAGAGAGTCGTCCTTCTCTTCTCCGGT
>JBFWJG010000102.1:0-6132 GCA_050253335.1 Deferribacterales bacterium
TCGGCTGGAAGGAATACGAGCTTGAAGTAATGCGCGACCTGAACGACAACGTGGTTATCATCTGCTCCATAGAAAACTTCGACCCCATGGGTGTTCACACAGGGGACAGCATCACTGTCGCGCCCGCGCAGACACTGACAGATAAGGAATACCAAGAACTCCGCAACGCCTCGATCAAGGTTATGCGTGAGATAGGAGTGGACACGGGCGGTTCAAACGTTCAGTTCGCGGTGAACCCAGCAAACGGCCGCCAGATAATCATCGAGATGAACCCAAGAGTTTCCAGAAGCTCCGCTCTGGCATCCAAGGCGACAGGCTTCCCTATAGCCAAAATAGCCGCCAAGCTTGCAGTGGGCTACACTCTGGATGAAATTCCCAACGACATCACCAAAAAAACTCCGGCATCATTCGAGCCCACAATAGATTACTGCGTGGTGAAATTCCCCAGATTCACCTTTGAAAAATTCCCCGGCGCGGATGACAGGCTGACAACCCAGATGAAATCCGTTGGCGAAGTTATGTCCATAGGCAGAACCTTTAAGGAATCCCTCCAGAAAGCCATCAACTCACTTGAAACAGGCAAAACAGGCTTTGATGAAGTTTTCCCCGCGGAAGAGCTCGGCAGTGAATCCGTAAGGGAGGAGATAGAAAAATACCTCCGCCGTCCCACAGACAAGCGTATGTGGTACATAGGCGATGCTTTCAGAGCGGGCTACACAACGGAAGAGATACATGAAATCAGCGCTATAGACCCGTGGTTCCTTGACAATATCAAGGAGATCATAGAATTCGAGACGGAGCTTAAAGAAAAAGGCTCTCTCAAGGCTGTAGGCGCCGAAATGATGGAAAGAGCGAAAAGGCTCGGCTTCTCTGACAAAAGGCTTGCCAAGCTCCTTAAAACAAACGAGGACGAAGTAAGAAACTCACGCCGTAAGGCAGTTTATAAAAGGGTCGACACCTGCGCAGCAGAGTTCGAGTCCAACACACCTTATCTTTACTCAACCTTTGAGGATGAGTGCGAGGCGGAACCCACCGACAGGAAGAAGGTTATCATCCTCGGCGGAGGCCCCAACAGGATAGGGCAGGGCATAGAGTTTGACTACTGCTGTGTTCATGCCTCGTTCGCTCTGGAAGAAGCCGGTTATGAGACAATCATGGTTAACTGCAACCCGGAAACGGTCAGTACCGACTATGACACCTCGGACAGGCTCTACTTTGAACCGCTCACGAAAGAGCACGTGCTCAACATTGTCGAGAAGGAAAAACCGATCGGAGTGATTGTTCAGTTCGGCGGGCAGACACCCCTCAAGCTTGCGGTGCCCCTTGAAAAAGCGGGCGTTCCGATCCTCGGCACTTCCCCTGACAGCATTGACATAGCAGAAGACAGAGAGAGATTCAAAGACCTCATAGAAAGGCTGAATATCAAACAGCCGCCTAACGGCATAGCCAAGAATGACCAGCAGGCATTTGAAATAGCCGATAAAATAGGCTATCCGGTGGTTGTGCGTCCTTCTTATGTACTCGGCGGACGGGCTATGGAGATAGTTTATGAGCGCGAAGCCCTTGTAAACTATATGAAATACGCCGTAGAAGCCAGTGACGACCACCCTGTGCTCATTGACAAGTTCCTTGAAAACGCCATTGAGGTGGATGTGGACTCCGTGAGTGACGGCGATATGGTTGTCATAGGCGGAATAATGCAGCATATCGAAGAAGCGGGAATCCACTCCGGCGACTCCGCATGCTCCATTCCGGCGCGCACGATCTCTAAAGAGATGCAGGCTAAAATAATCAGTGAAACCAAGAAGTTATCCAGAGAACTTAATGTAGTGGGTCTGATGAATGTTCAGTGGGCAATCAAGGGCGATGAGCTTTTCATCCTTGAGGTTAACCCCAGAGCATCCAGAACCGTGCCTTATGTGAGCAAAACCATCGGCCGTCCTCTTGCGAAAATCGCAAGCAAGGTGATGGTGGGCATAAAACTGAAAGAACTCGACTTCACGGAAGAAATATATCCCGAATACTATACGGTTAAGGAAGCTGTATTCCCATTCGTCAAGTTCCCGGGAACCGACCTTGTCCTCGGACCCGAAATGAAGTCCACTGGCGAGGTTATGGGCATAGATACCGACTTCGGCATGGCCTTCTACAAGTCTCAGCTCGCGGCGGGCAATAAGCTGCCTGAAAAAGGCAAGGTATTCATCAGCGTTAAGGATGCCTGCAAGGACGGTGTTCTCCCTGTCGCCAAAAAATTTGTGGAACTGGGCTTCACTGTTGTTTCCACTGCGGGCACATACGACTTCCTCGCCGGTCACGGCATAGAGGTTGAGCGCATCAAAAAGGTCAGCGAAGGCAGACCGAACATTGTGGACGCGGTGAAAAACAGGGAGATCAGCTTCTGCCTGAACATTCCCGCGGGCAGACGCTCAAGGCTGGACTCGGAATCTATCCGCAGGGCAATCCTCAGCTACAGCGTGCCTTACGCCACAACCCTTGAAGCTGCTCAGGCTGTTGTTACCGCTATTGAGTCAAAAATTCATAAAGGCATGACAGTTAAACCGATTCAGCAATATTTCGGGAAATAATATGAAGGGAATTATCCTTAAAAACGAAAGACTTAATGATAAATACCGACTTATGGAAATCGAATCGCCCGAGTTTGTGCAGACAGCCAAGCCCGGTCAGTTCGTCATGGTGAAAGCCGGACTGCAGGACTATCTGGCTGATCCGCTTCTCAGGCGGCCGTTTGGTCTGGTGGATGTGCGCGGAAATACCTTCCGCCTGCTTTACATGCTTGTGGGGAAAGGAACACGCCTCATGACGGAAAGCCCCGCCGGATCGGTGATAGAGTTTTCATCCAGTCTCGGAAACGGCTTTAAACCGGTCAAGAACCAAAAAGTGGCTCTCGTTGCGGGCGGAGTGGGCATTGCCCCTCTGCTCTGGATAGCGAAGCTTCTGAAGGATGAAGGTTGCAGCGTTACTCTGTATTTCGGCGGGCGCAATCAGGAGGACATAGTTCTGGCTGACGAATTCCGCCCGCATATAGACAAGCTCGTTATCACCACCGATGACGGCAGTGTGGGGGAAAAAGCCCTTGTGACTGTGCCTTTCGGGCAGGACATAAAAGAGTTCGAGTGTGTGTACGCCTGTGGTCCCAAGCGTATGCTTGAAGCGGTCAGCGGAATATGCGTCAAAAACGGCGTTCCGGTGGATGTTTCTCTGGATGAACGCATGGCGTGCGGAATGGGCGCCTGTCTCGGCTGCATCATCTATGTGAGGGAAGGGGAGGAAACAGTGCAGAAAAGGTGCTGTGTGGAAGGCCCCGTGTTTGACGGCTCAAAGGTCGTTTGGGAATCGGTTTGCAGGTAGGTTGAAATGTCCGTACTGAAAGTAAACATCTGCGGGGTGGAATTCAAAAACCCCGTTATCACGGCAAGCGGAACCTTCGGCTACGGGCTGGAGTACGCGCGCTTCATAGATATATCAAAACTCGGCGGAATCTCCGTTAAGGGGATTTCATACAACGAAGTCAAGGGCAACCCCATGCCCAGAATAATGGAAACAACATCAGGAATGCTCAATGCAATAGGCTTGCAGAACGTGGGCGTTCACAAGTTTCTCAAGGAGAAACTGCCGCTTTTAAAAAAATATGACACAAAAGTGATCGTAAACTTCTGGGGCAAAACCATAGAGGAATATGTTCAGGTGGCAGAAGTTCTTGATAACGCTGATGTTGATATGCTTGAGATGAATATATCATGTCCCAATGTGAAGGAGGGCGGAATAGCCTTCGGCTCTGATCCCTCCATGACGGCAAAGGTGGTGAGCGAATGCAGAAAAGCCATCAGGAACAAGCCTTTGCTGGTGAAACTTTCACCTAATGTCACAGATATTAAGCCCTTCGCAAAAGCCTGCGAGGACAGCGGTGCGGACGGAATCAGCGCCATAAATACCCTTCTTGGCATGGCGGTGAATATCCATACCAGAAAACCTTATATATCAAATGTTACAGGCGGTCTCAGCGGCCCCGCCATAAAGCCTGTGGCCGTGCGCATGGTGCACGAGGTATCGAAAGTTGTGAAAATCCCCATAATCGGCATGGGCGGCATAATCAGGTGGGAGGACGCGGCGGAGTTCTTCCTCGTGGGCGCATCAGCAGTTCAGGTTGGTACGGCAAACTTTGTTGATCCGGAACTCACGCTGAAAATAGTTGACGGGCTTGAGAAATATGCCGAAAGTCAGGGACTCTCGAACATATCGGAACTCACCGGAAAGGTGGATTTAACAAAATAAACGGGGCAGCCAAACGGCTGCCTTTTTCATATTCTGTGGACAATCAAACTCATACTGTTACAATGTAGCAAGGTCAATCGAAGCTCTTCAGAAGTTCTTATTTTCCTAATCTATTCGTTTCAATAAAAATAAGGAGACTTTATGAAATCATCAAGCAGAAGTTTTATCAAAAATGCTGCTCTGACCGGAGTATTGATTTGCAGTTTCGGATGTGCTGCTTACGGAAGTGAGATTGCTGTAGATCCCGTCAGTATCAGAGAAGCTAAAATCAAAGGAGAGTCCTTTGATGATGGTAATTCGGCATATGACAAAGAAAAAAAACAGTTCAAATTGCGTAAGGAAGGGGATGAGATCATCTTTTCCGCAAAAGATATCCCTTATGATTATAATAAAAAACTCAATAAAGCAGAATCCTTAGGATTCCCCGGAATGACTGTTACTTATAATAACACAACAATAAATGTTGATTATCTTTCAAGCTTCACTGTGGAACGTAATGGTTACTGTATGATAATAAAAAACGGGAGTGATTTGATAGTAAACAGTTATTTTTTGACAGAAGGTGACATTGACCCTGAAATACCTGTTTTTCCCATAACATTGAAATACAATAACCTGTTCTTTACAATTAACGATGATATTATAACTCTTGAAATAAACGGCAGCAGTTTTGTAGGTGAACAAATTATATTTAATAGCACAAGCGGTACAGCCATTGTAAAGAACGGTGCAGACATCGAAGTAAAACAACTGCCGTTCAGTAAAGAAAATGAGCACTAGAGTTGTAATTGATGAAGATGAATGCGTTGGTTGCAGATTATGTGTGATAGTCTGCGGAGCAAGCCTTATCTACATTGATAATGACAAAGCAAAAACAAAGAAATATTTCTGTATACCCGCAGACTGTGTGAAATGCGTCGTGGCATGTCCGGTCAATGCTATAACTTTATTAGCCTGAACACCTTAAAATACAATAAAGGCAGCCAAACGGCTGCCTTCTTACCTTCATCCTATCAAATAAGTTCCTGTCCCTGCGGCTATGAGCAGGCCTTCGTTGTTGTGGAGTTTTGCGGTGGAGACCGCTATCTTGTTGCCGGCACGGAGGGTTTCGCCAGTGGCGGTGAATGATTTGCCCCGTCCGGGCTGGATGTAGTCCACACGAAGGTCGATAGTTCCAACCTTGCTGACACGTTTCATTATCTGATCCGCCGTCTCACTAGGATATTTCACAGGAAGACAGAGCAGGGCGGAGATCCCCGCTGTCACGTCCATAACGGAGGCGATGACGCCGCCGTGGAGGATGCCGTAGTCAAAGTTGCCTATCAGCTCGTTTCTCATTTCAAAGGTTATGATCGGGGTGAAGCTTTCAGTGACCTCCAGCTTCATGCCTAAAAATTTCTGGAAAGGACTGAGTGTTTCAAATCTCTCTTTAAAGCGTTCAATAATTTCGTTCATATCATTTTCCCTCATAAATAACGTGTCAGTATAACAAAAACTAAGCCTGAAGGCTCCCTGAAATTTGCTGAACAGGGATTTTCCTTTATCAGGGCTTAAAATGCTTTCTCTAATGAGAAGACTGCTTTAGAAGGTCTTTACCTTCCTTTTGGTTTCATATTCGCTCAGAAATGAAATTTGAGGCTCGTTTTTTCTCCCCTTAAAAGTTCCTTATTGCGCATCCGGCAGGGAAGTGGTATTTCTATTTTAAAAACGTCCGATAAGATGTATTATGTTAAACAGAATCCGGCGTCCTGCCGTCTCTGTTTAGTCGCCGTCCGCATAGCGGCGGCTACATAATTGCACTTATCAGACGGTTTCCTTCAACGGCTCGTTATTACCGCT
>JBFWJG010000103.1:0-6045 GCA_050253335.1 Deferribacterales bacterium
GGGCTTACGCATACCGCCTGATAAATACATGAAGACGGGGTTATTTATATGAAAATGACGGTTAAGGAATTTCTGATCAGGTTCAGGCCGCTTCTAGGTCTGTTGATTCTCGCTGTGATAGTCTCTCTTCTGAGTCCGAGATTTTTCACCGTCAGCAATATCCTCAATGTCCTGCGCCAGACATCCATTAACGCAGTCATGGCCGCAGGCATGACATTCGTTATCCTCACAGGCGGAATTGACCTTTCCGTGGGTTCCATACTCGCCATTTGCGGCGCTGTTGCCGCATTTATGATCTCAAGCGGGTTTGACCCTTATATAACCATAGCAACCACCCTTCTTCTGGGAACTGTTCTGGGAGTTTTCGCAGGGGTAATAATAACAAAGGGAAAGGTTCAGCCGTTCATCGCGACCCTTGTGGCTATGACTCTTCTCAGGGGCGCAACCCTTGTTTTCACGGACGGCAAGCCCATTTCAACCGGATTTGACGAAGGCTCGGATGTTTTCGCATGGTTCGGAACAGGCTATGTTCTTGGGATTCCCGTTCCCGTTTTTCTGATGATTCTTGTTTTTGCCGTTTCTTACTATGTGCTTAAATACACCCGCTTCGGAAGGTATGTTTACGCTGTCGGCGGAAACGAAGAGGCCTCCAGACTCTCAGGCGTGCGTGTCAGCAGGGTCAAGACCGCAGTTTACGCAATAAGCGGCCTTCTCTCCGCACTGGCGGGGATAATCCTCACCGCCCGCCTCTCCTCCGCACAGCCCACAGCGGGCGGCGGGTATGAGCTTGATGCCATAGCCGCTGTCGTCCTCGGCGGAACAAGCCTCGCAGGGGGTGTGGGAACAATCTTCGGAACTCTGATCGGCGCGCTGATAATCGGCATACTTAACAATGCGCTTAACCTCATGAACGTGTCCTCATACTACCAGATGATCGCTAAGGGGGCGGTGATTCTCATCGCAGTCCTTATGGATAGAAAGAAATAACACTCATAAAAGGAGAGTCGGCATGAAAAGAATACTAGCTATCGCGGCGGCTTTCATTGCAATCACTGCAATGTCCGCCTTCTCTGCACAGAAACCCGTGGGGCTTGTTGTTTCCACGCTTAACAACCCGTTCTTTGTAACGCTCAAGGACGGAGCCGTGGCAAAGGCAAAGGAGCTCGGCGTTCAGCTCATTGTTCTTGACTCGCAGAACGACCCCGCAAAGGAAATAGCAAACGTTGAAGACCTTCTTTCAAGAGGTGTCGCCGTAATACTCATCAACCCCACTGACTCTGACGCTGTGGGTAACGCAATCCGCATCGCAAACAGGGCGAAAGTTCCCGTTGTCACCCTTGACAGGGGCGCAAACGCAGGTCAGGTTGTTTCGCACATCGCCTCAGATAACGTTGCCGGAGGCAAAATGGCGGGCGAATACATAATCAAAAGCCTCGGCAAAAAAAGCAATGTTGTGGAACTTGAGGGGATACCCGGAACATCCGCAGCCAGAGACAGAGGCAAAGGCTTCAACGAAGCGCTCAAAGGTTCGCAGATCACCGTTATCGCCCGTCAGACAGCAGACTTTGACAGAACAAAAGGGCTTAACGTAATGGAGAACATCCTTCAGGCTCAGCCGGTGATTGACGCTGTTTTCGCCCATAACGACGAGATGGCGCTCGGCGCTCTCAGAGCTATTCAGGCTTCAGGCAGACAGATTATGGTTGTGGGGTTTGACGCCACTGACGACGCCGTTAAGGCTGTTAAGGACGGCGCACTTTCAGCAACTGTCGCTCAGCAGCCCGCCTTCATCGGCGCTAAGGGCGTTGAAACCGCCAAAGCAGTTCTTGAAGGCAAAAAGGTTCCCGCAAGCGTACCCGTGGGGCTCAAACTCGTAACCAAATAATATCCATACACATCACCACCCTTGGGCGGAGGAAACTCCGCCCTTTTCATTTTTCTTCGGCTTTTCACCCAAATTGATGTATAAACAAAACAAACTTAATCAAACGCAGGGATTTTCTTATGGATAAGACAAACGATTTGTTCAGCAAAACAGCAGGCTCCTACACTTACGGCGGCAGGGTCTGGATCGATAAAGACGGCAAAAACTTTCTCGGGCTCGGCAAGATACACTTTCTTGAACTCATCAGACAGCACGGCTCCATGTCAAAAGCAGCCTCCATCCTTAACATGTCATACAGCAAGGCGTGGGGCATTGTGGACTCCATGAACACTCTGGCCAAAAAACCTCTTGTCGTTAAGAAAACAGGGGGCGCAGGCGGAGGCGGAGCAGAGCTCACCGAGGAAGGGGAGCGGGTGCTTGAGCTTTACTGGGAATTTTCAAGGAACTTCGAGCAGTTTCTTCTGGAACAGAAAGAGCTTATTGAACGGCTGTAAAAAAAACTTCCCTGACAACACAAAAGTTCTGAACAGTATCTTAAAACAGCCCGCATCCGCCCCTGAAACGCCCGTACAGCAAGGAACGTAAATAAACAGGCGTTTCACCGTCAGTGATTCCGAAATTCATCACATGTGCATGATCAGGCGTGTATTTCACATCTTTTACACACGTTCACTATAAATAATATTGCCATAATGTAATCCTAAGGTTAACATTGTTCTATTATTTCCGGAGGATTATATGGTCAGGACTATCTCCATCGAGCCTGTCACACGGGTTGAGGGTCACCTGCGGGTTGAAACCCACGTTGAAAACGACAGGATTACTTCCGCAAAGATAAGCGGATTAATGTACAGAGGATTTGAAAAATTTCTGGAAAACCGCCACCCTGTGGATGCGGCGAGAATCGCCCAGAGGGTCTGCGGGGTATGCCACGAAGTTCACGGCGTTGCCGCCGTGCTGGCGCTTGAGGAACTCTACAAAGTCAAATCACCCAGAAACGGCCATATACTGAGGGATTTGATTATGGGTATGCACATAGTCACCGATCATCTCCTCCATTTCTACACACTCAGCCTTCCTGACTACATTGATTTCACAAAAATTCTTGAATACAAAGGGAACGACACAGATATAAACAGCCTGAAAAACTGGGTGGCCTCATCCGCACCCCAGTTTGTTCTGAAAAGAAACGAAGGCAACTATGTCAGCGATGTTAACGTATGCCTGAGGATGGTTCACAACTACTTCCGCACACTGAAAATAAGATCCAAGTGCGGAGCGGGAATGGCGCTTCTGGGAGCCAAGGTTCCTTTTTCCCACGCCGTTCTCCCGGGAGGAGTTACAACAGACATCACCGCAGACAGGCTTATGCAGTATTTCCATGCTCTGGAAGAGCTGAAAAACTTCGTTGTCAACAGCTACATACCGGACGCTTTAGAGCTTGCCTCCAGATACCCTGAATATTTCAACGTAGGCGTGAGCTACAACAATTTTTACGCAAATGAAACATTCACTGTCCTCGGCAAGCCTGTGTTCAGGGGCGGAGTGGTGCTCAGCGGAAATGAACAACCCTTTTCCTTCAAGGAGGTAAAGGAGTTTTACGACAGCTCGTTTTACAGCTCCGGAGGACAGCCGGATCCGAAAAAGAATAACGCCTACAGCTGGGTGAAATCCCCCAGATACTCAGGAGAGCCTGTTGAGGTGGGTCCTCTGGCACGAATGATAGTAAATAAGGATCAGCATTTCCAAAGCATGATGAAAAGGCTGAACGCAAAAATACAGTCATCAGTCATGGCGAGGCATGTAGCCCGCGCCGCGGAGTGCAGAAGCCTTATCGATCACATGTATCTTCTTCTTGATGCATACAAATTCAATGAGCCCAATATCAACCACATCGATTTTGATAAAAAAGTCTCTGGCTCGGGAAGCGGTTTTTCAATAGCCGCACGCGGTGCGCTTATCCATCAGATTGAAGCCTCGAACGGCAAAATAACAAAATACAACATGATAGTGCCTAGCACATGGAACTTCGGCCCTTCTGCTCAGGGCAAAATCGGGGTTGTGGAGAAGTCTCTCATAGGAACACCGGTTAAATACAGCACGGAAAACTCAATAGAAGCCGGTCGTGTAATCAGAAGCTATGACCCCTGTACTGCATGTTCAATACACTAAAAAGAGGTTTATTTATGTCAATGCGAATGAGCAGAAGAGAGTTTCTTAAAAAATGCAGGGATATTTCAATCGCCATAGCGGGGAGCGCAGCCCTGACCCCGGAGATTGCCGAAGGCTTCAAAAAGCTCTCAGCATCCGGCAGGCCGCAGGTTATTTTTCTTCAGTCACAGTGCTGCACGGGGTGCAGTATCTCAGCCACATACGGCAATGAAGCTGATTTCATAGACTTCATAACAAATATCATCAGACTTCAGGTTCACCCTAACCTCTCATTTTCGCAGGGGCGGGGATACATGGAATCAATAAAAAGCGTCTCCGAGAGCGGTGATTTCTACCTCGTATGCGAAGGTTCCGTACCGGCGGGAATGAAGGAAGCGTGCATCTTTAATGACGAACCCATGTACGACTACCTCCACAAGCTGATGAACAAGGCAACAGCCATAATATCCTCAGGCACATGCGCCTGTTTCGGCGGAATCCCAGCCTCGAACCAGAATGTCACAGGTGCAATAAGCATTGAAGACTACATGAAGCGGATGAAAGTCAACAAACCGATGATAAAGATCCCGGGGTGCCCTGTTCAGCCGGACAGGCTTATGGGAACAGTCGCTTACATTGTGGCCACAGGCAAGCTTCCCGATCTGATCGAAGGCAAGCCGCGGAAATACTTCAGCGAGCTTGTTCATAATCAGTGCGGAAGATATCAGGCTTTCAATCAGGGGCATTATACAAGCGACTTCGACAAGCAGAGGCACAGCTGTCTGCTGAAAAACGGATGCAGAGGCCCGGTTGTGTACGCCGACTGCCCCACAAGAAGATGGAACGGCAAAGTGAATGTATGTATCGAAAGCAACACACCCTGCATAGGCTGCATACATGACGACTTCCCTTTCAACAGCCCGCTTTATCTGGCCGAAAGCTCATTCAAAGATCTTTCATGGTCTGAAATGAAAGCAAAAATGAGCAAATAATCCCCGGGGAATTAATATGAACAAATCAATAAAAGTACGTGTCGCAATATACACGCTCCCGCCGGTTATTCTGATAGCCCTTGCGGTTTTCTTTCTGGACATGAACAAAAACAGGCTTGTCGAACGGACGCTGAATGAGTACATGGGATATCTGAAAGACATGATATTCATGTCGACATTCGATTCGCTGAAAAAAGGCAACATGACTGTTTTTCAGGAACATCTCATAGAAATCGGCAAGTATGACAAAGTGAACGAATTTTCCCTTCTGGGACCGGACGGAGTCGTGCACTACTCTTCCGAGCAGGAGCTTGTCGGCAAAAAAACCGACCTCACAGGCATCAGCACAGACAGGCAGACCGTGTTCACCGAAGGCGACAGTATGATTTTCTACTATCCGGTAATGACCACGGAATACTGCCTAAGATGTCACAGAGAATGGACAGACGGCACAATCAACTCATTCTACAAGGTAAATCTCAACAGCTCATCCATTGCGACAATCCGCAAAATGTCAGTGATAAACATGGCTCTGCTGTGCCTTGCGGGGCTTGCGGCAGGGTTGATTGTGATGATGGCTGTCAACAGCCAGATTTTCGCCCGCCTGAAAAGAGTCAACGAGGTTCTGGACGACCTCTGCGGCGGCGAGGGTGACCTCACCATGAACATGGAAGTCCGCAGGCTGGACGAAATAGGCACCGTAAGAACAAAGATAAACACCTTCATCAACCATCTGCGGGACATGATGGAGCAGCTGAAAAGCAAAATAGCCGAAGTTGACAATGAAATAGACATCATCCGGCGTTCGATCGTAACCATAGACCGCGCAGTGCAGGACAACGCCTCACACGTAATGTCCATCTCCTCCTCCTCTGAGCAGGTTTCGGCCACTCTGAACGAGAACATAAACAATCTGGAGAGCCTGAACGATAACGTGACAAGCAAACGCGCCGCCATCACGGAATCACTGAAAAATGTCTCCAGCATCACAAAAACAGTGACAGCCATGACGGGAAC
>JBFWJG010000104.1:0-5928 GCA_050253335.1 Deferribacterales bacterium
GGATGTTTATGACGCAGTTACCAGCGACAGGGTTTATCATCAGGGCAAATCACCCGCGGAAGCGCTCAAGCTCATTTTCGAGGGTGCGGGCAAGCACTTCAACGAGACTCTGGTTAAGTTCTTCATTAATATAATGGGAATTTACCCGGTGGGAACACTGATCATGCTTGATACTCATGAAATGGCAGTGGTTTTTGACAGCAGGCAGGAAGATATACTCAAGCCTGTGGTGATTGTGATAAGTAATGACAAAGGGACACGGATTCAGCCTTACCTCATGGATCTGAAAAACCAGAACGGGAATATATCTCCTAAAAAGATTATCTCCTCAATCAAAAGCGACAGCTACGGTGTGGATACCAACAGAATAATAGAGTCTTTCGTAAAAGAACACAAACTCGTCCATCCCCTGAAAAAATAAACTATCTGCAGCAGTCCCCTTTCTTCTCAAAGCAGAGTTTTTTATCCCTGAATTTTTCAAAAAGGATTCTCTTCGCTACATAAACCGGAACTTTTGAAAGGAGTGCAAAACGCACAGCGTCAGAAGGTCTTGCATCCACTGAGCGCTCCTCCCCGTTGACAATGATAAAAACCTTGGAAGTGAAGACTCCGTCCTCATAGCCGTCGATGACGACCCTTTCAGGAAACGCATTGTCCAGAGAGGAAATTATGCCCGCGGTAATGCCGAATATGCTTGTATCTTCCGCATCCTTGCCGCAAAGCAGTGAATGTATGGTGTTCGCGCTGTCCTCCCCCACGGGAATAGGCAGAACCTCCAGTCCTGAAACAGATTCAAGCAGGATCATGCACCTGCCTGTAAGCGGCTCCCGCATAACACACTTTAAGCCGACTTCTATCATTTAATCCTCCGCTGCTTCTCCGAAAAAGCTGTTGGGTTTAGCTTCATTTATTATAACATCTGTTATGTCGCCTACAGACATTTTTTTTCTGCTTGTAAAATTTACTACCCTGTTTTGTCTGTTTCTTCCGGTGTATACGCCGCCGTCACGCTTGCTGAAGCCTTCGGTCATCACTTCGACTCTTCTTCCTTTATAGCCTGCGGATATTTCGGCGCTGATCTTTTTCTGCATATCCAAAAGGCGCGCAAGCCGCATTTTTTTGTCTGAAGCCTTGACATCATCTTCCAGAGCTTCCGCCTTTGTGCCCGGGCGAACGGAGTAAGCGAAGGCAAACAGAGACTCATAGCGGATCTCCTCCAGTGCGGTGAGTGTTTTTTCAAAATCTTCCGCTGTTTCACCCGGAAAGCCGACAATAAAGTCTGAGGAAAGGGCTAATGAAGGTATAAGCTCTTTGGCTTTAAGCACCTTGTCCCTGTATTCCCCGTAGGTGTATTTTCTGTTCATACGCTTCAGAACCCCGCTGCTGCCTGCCTGCAAGGGCAGATGCAGGCTTTCGCAAACCTTGTCCAGATCACGCATGGCATAAATAAGCTCATCCGAAAAATCTTTGGGATGCGAGGTGACAAACCTTATCCTTTCGATTCCGCTTATTTCATGCACCTTATATAAAAGTTCCGTAAAATTGATATTTTCGTCAAGGGTTTTTCCGAAAGAGTTCACATTCTGACCCAGCAGCGTTATCTCTTTCACCCCCTTATCCGCAAGGAATTTTACTTCATCCAGAATTTCCGCCGTGTGCCTGCTTTTCTCTCGTCCGCGGACATAAGGCACTATGCAGTAAGAACAGAAGTTGTCGCACCCTTTCATTATCGTCACAAAAGCGCTGCACCCTGTCTGCCTTCCGAAAACGGGCACTTTAAGCTCGCCCCCTTCAAACTCGGTGAAGCAGACCTTCTCCCCTTTCTCAACTATCTCCACAGCCTCGCCTATGCGGGCGATTGCGTCCGTTCCGAGAACAAAGTCGGTCTGGGGATAACGCTTCAGAAGGGCTTCTCCGTCCTGCTGCGCCACACATCCGCAGACGCCGATTTTAAGGTTAGGGTTTTTATTCCTTATTTTTTTCAGTCTGCCCAGCTCGCTGGATACCTTATGGTGGGGTTTTTCCCTCACGCTGCATGTATTCAAAAGGGCGTAATCAGCTTCTTCCGGTGTTTCCGCCTGAGTAAATCCCATGGCGGAGAAGAAGGAAGCCAGCCTTTCCGAGTCGTACTCGTTCATCTGGCATCCGTATGTGGTTATGTAAAAACTTCTGCTCAAAACTAGTATGCTCCTTCTTTTTTAATCACTGCCTTCACTGTCTTCAAAATTATCATTATATCAAGCCATATGCTCCAGTTTATAACATACCAGCTGTCAAGCCCCACACGGAAGGGGTAGTCGGTGTCGCTCCTTCCGCTGACCTGCCAAAGGCCGGTTATGCCCGGCCGCACCATGCAGTAGTATTCGCCGTCTCTGCCGTAGTATTCGTCCAGCTCGGTTCTGATAATGGGTCTTGGCCCCACCACGCTCATATCCCCTTTAAGGACATTGATGAACTGCGGCATTTCGTCTATGGACGTTTTTCTTATGAATCTGCCGACCTTAGTTACCCTCGGATCGTCTTTCAGTTTGAAGGATGCTTCCCACTCCGCCCGTTTTGCGGGATCGCTTTCCAGAATCTCGTTCAGCCGCGCGTCCGCGTCCTTATACATTGAGCGCATCTTGAGAACGCCGATAACTTTTCCGCCCCTGCCGATTCTTTTGTGGCTGTAGAAAGGAGAGCCTGCGGACTCAATCCGGATTGCAACGGCCGCCGCAGCGATTATCAGTCCCGCAAACGGGAGAACAAGAAGGGTAAACACTATATCAAAAGCTCTTTTTGCTATCTTATTGGCTGTTGAAGCAAGATTATTTCTGGATTTCAGGACAAAAAGCTTGTTATTGAAAAGATAATGAAACTCGCTGTTCATCATTGCCGCCCTGCCCGGCTCGGGAACGGTGATTATTTTGCCCACTCTGCGCCTTACGCTGGTTGTGAGCGCGGTTATTTCATCGGGGCTCATTTCATTCTCAACAAAAACAACAGCGGAAACATCCTCCAGCAATTTTTCAATTTCGCCTCGGAGAACCGGATACGAGCTGTTTCTGACTTTTACTGATTCTGCCCCGCACGGACTGACAGGATAAAAGCCTTTCAGCTCATAGCCGTATCCTTTCTCAGCCAGAAGAGCGGCGGCGGCCTCGCAAGCGGATTCGCCCGTGCCCGCTATTATCAGCTTCTCAGTACCGAGACCGGCGGAGAAAAGAAGCCTTTTGCCGAATCTGCGGACTAAGGGGAAGAGAAGTATTCCGTAAAGCCATATAAAGACCAGAGTAAGGCGTGACACCATGTCGGTCATTTTGCCGACTGAAACAATGGCGAATATCAGAACAAGGCTGAATGTCACAGCGCTTATCAGTCCCCTGCTTTCGTCAAATGTCGTAAGGCGGCCCGTGTAGAGGCCTTTATATGCAATGACGGAAAGAAGAATCACAGGCATCCACCAGAAGCCCGCAAAATGCATGAAGGAGAAGCCGAACTTTGTGACCTCCGGAAACAGTATATCAACCATGCTTCTCGATAATACGGCGGCCTCAAGGGTTATATAGTAAGTCAGCAGGTCAATGATCACGACCGCGGGCGCAAAAATCCATCTCATAGCTTAATAAACCTCCCGGCGGCCTCGAAGACCGAATTCACCGATATTTCATCCATTGGTCTTCCCTCTTTTTCCTCAAAACCGAGGCTGATATACGGCTCCGCACATGAAAGAGATACTGAGTTTTCACCAGCCGCGCCCCATCTCTCAGGGCAGACAGCACCGCATATATCAACCACGGAACAGCCAAGGGCGGAAGCAAGGTGCATTATGCCTGTGTTCACGCTGATTACAAGTGAAGAAGATTTAAGCAGATGAGAAGTTTCCGCCAATGAGCATCCGGCGGCGTTCACAGCGCCTGAGGCGGAAGCGAAACCTTCCGCACGTTCAAAGTCAGCTTTTGAGCCCGTGACGGTTATCTCACAGCCCTTTGCCTTCAGCCTTCCGGCCAGTTCAAGCCACCTTTCCTGAGGCCACTCTTTGAGATACCAGCGTCTGCCGCCGGAGAACATATGAAAAACCACGGACTTGGGCTTCTTTTCTGTTTCAGGGAAATCTATATGCGGCTTTGAACCCGCCCTTATCCCTGCGGCAGAGGCAAGCGCCCGGTAGTTATCGAGTTCATGTATATCCTGAGAGTGATTCACAGACAGGTCATAGCAGTAGTGCCTGTGCTGATGCTCTGTATTAAACCCAGCCGTGAAGGAACTGTTGAAGCAGGAAGCAAGAAAAGCGTCAAAACGCGGCCATGAACCGAAATCAAGAACAAAGTCGAAATGCCCCATCGCTTTCACCGTCTTTGCGGCGTTAAAGGGGTTTTTATGGTTTATTATGATGACCTTATCCGAGGGCATGAACATTTTTACCACAGAGGAATTGTCGGCCCCGCAGACAAAAAAAAGCTCCGCCTCAGGATAAGTCGCCCTGAAATCAGCGGCAATTGCAGAAAGCAGAACAGTATCGCCTATGGCGGCGGTTTTGAGAAAGGCAGCCCTGCGGACTTCGCCGCCGAAAGCTTTCTTTCTCCTGAAAAGAGATTTGATATAAAGCAGAACCGGACCCGCATACCGATCGGCATTGCGGATCAGGGAACCTGTTCGGAGCTGTTTCATAAATTTATTTTATATAACCGCCTGTCTTTTCCAGAACAGAAAGATAAGCCTCCACACCTTCCTCAAGTGAGAGAAAGTCTTTGTCATATCCTGCTTTTCTCAGATTGGCGAGATCTGCCTGGGTATATTTCTGATATTTTCCTTTAAGCTGTTCGGGAAAAGGAATTATTTCAGATTCGAAATCTTTGCCGTATCTTGATTTAAAAACTTCGGCTATATCGGCAAAGCTTCTTGCCTTTCCTGTGCCGCAGTTAAAAATACCGGAAACACCGGGGTTTTCATAAAGGAACATGTTCACCGCCACAACATCGCTGACATGAATGAAGTCTCTGCGGAATTCCCCACTCCCTTCAAAAAGCTTAACCTTCGCGCCTTCCTTATGCTGGTTGAAAAAATGGAAGGCGACTGAGGCCATTTTCCCTTTGTGGTTTTCCTGCGGGCCGTAAACGTTGAAATAGCGCAGTCCGGCAATCTGCGTACCGGTTTTTTTCATCGTACGGAGATAGTTGTCAAAGGAGAATTTGGAGAAAGCGTAAACATTCAATGGATATTCGCATTCGGGCTTCTCCGCAAACCCCTCGTCACCGTTGCCGTAGACAGAGGCGGAGGAAGCGTAAATGAACCTTGCGCCCCTCTCCATGCTGTAATGCAGAAGCTCCTTGCTGTATTCATAGTTGTTCTGCATCATATATCTGCCGTCTGTTTCCATTGTGTTTGAACATGCGCCTTCATGGAAAAATACTTTTATAAAAAATCTGTCCTCTTTAAGAACAGAGAGAAAATCGCGTTTATCTATAAAGTCATTGTATTTAAGCCTGTTGAGATTGAGATGTTTGGCGGGGTTGTCCAGACTGTCGACGATGATGATATTGTCCTCGCCCATATCGTTAAGCCCTTTTACTATGTTGCTCCCTATAAACCCTGCTCCGCCTGTTACGACTATCATAATGAATACCTTCCTTGTACTAATTGAAATTCCTGCATCCGGTGAAAAGCCGTTCCGAATGTTTCTTGAATCCCCCTCTGTCCCCCTTTTCCAAAGGGGGAAGTGACTCTTGTCCTCTTTTCTGAAAGAGGCGGGGCGGCTTTTTTTATTAATACGGCTTTCTCACGCCTTGTAAAACACTCACGGCGAAGCATCTTGTCTTCATGATCCAAAATTTACCCTCCATGGAAATTTTGGATACACGCTCGCGCCGAAACAAGTTCGGCTTCGCTACGCACGGCGCAGTTCCTTCCATGGAACTGTTACTGCTTGCTCTTATCCAGTATTGACGT
>JBFWJG010000105.1:0-5734 GCA_050253335.1 Deferribacterales bacterium
TTCCGCTGAACAAGAGGGGAGAATGGCAAGAAAAAATGTTTATGTGAGGAGCGACAAAGGTCGTTTGTTACTTGATTTTTACTATAAGAACATTCGTTGCCGTGAATATATTAACGTTCAGGTTGGAAAAGAGGGCATGAGATATGCCCAGCGACAGGCAAAATTACTTGAACAAGAGCTACTTGATGGTACTTTTATTTATGCAGAATGGTTTCCGAATTCTAAGAAATGCCAATTTTTCAATTCTGTTTCAACAAAATATAAAATTTTTGCCGAAGTTGCAGAGGAGTGGGAAATCATGCTTCGGAGGCTTCATAAAGCTAACGAGTTAAAATACAGCACTCTCCGCTCATATCTTGCTGGTCTTAAATCTAATAAATCATTTTTTGATAACTACGAAATGAAGAATATTACCAGATACATTGTGGATGATTATAAATTTTCATTACTTGAGTCAGGCTTATCAAAGAAAACCATTAATAATCGATTAACTCCTCTCAGACAGATATTCAAATATGCTTTTGAACGTTCGTACATCGATGAAGATATTATGAGCAGAGTCGGAAATTTTACTATCGACATGCCGGAAATTGAACCCTTTAATAAAGAAGAAGTAAATGCAATTCTTCTATGTATGAAAGAGAAGTATCCTGAAATGTATGCCATGTTTGTTATTTTATTTCACACTGGTATGCGTATAGGTGAAGTGCTGGCTATGCGTTGGAAACATTTTAATGAATTGTTCGGCACATATTATATCAAAGAGCATTTTACTGAAAACAGGCTCGAAAAGCCTAAAACAAAGAATTCTATTCGGCAGATCATGCTTACTGATGAAGCTGTAAGCGCATTGAAAGAACATAAAAAATATTCAAATAAAAATTCGGAGTTTATTTTTAATAACCAGTACGGAGAACCGTGGGTTTCCGGTCTTCATATTAATCGGAGCGTGTGGCAGCCGGTATTAGAGGAACTTGGGATAGACTATAGAGTGCTTTACCAGTGCAGACATACCCATGCTAGTTTGTCTATCCTTGCGGGAGACAATTTAGCTGTTATAGCTGAAAGAATGGGGCACAAGCACATAGGAACACTGATTACCAGATATGCAAAATATGTAAAAATGGTTCAGCAGCAGAGACCTAAAATTGACTCATTTTTGAGTACATCCGTTCTTGATTTGTCAGAATATCGTCAGAAAGAAAAAGAGCGCAACAGTAATTGATTGATAATAAGATATAAAAAGAGTGCCGAAAGGGGGACTCGAACCCCCACGCCCTTGCGGACTGCGGATTTTGAGTCCGCTGCGTCTACCAATTCCACCATTTCGGCCGATATGAAGGATGCGTATTCTATGTTTGTCTTCGAGAACTGTCAAGGTTTTGGTATTTTGTGCTGTTAATTTTTTATCCGGCTGGAATAAACTTTAAACACAAATATTTTACAAAAGAATCACTTGTCTAAAGCCCCTTAGTTCCAGTTATTTAGCAAAGTAAGTAAGTGGAGTGTGAAAATTAACTTGCATAAAAACTTTTCTATGGATAATTTTATGGTACACTGTCTTTAGAAGTTGCTTTTTAAAAGCGAAATTTCATGCCGAAAAGATATTTTTTCTACTTCAGGAGGTATCCTTATGATGAGGATCGAAAAAACAAAAAAAGGCTTTACTCTTATCGAGCTTCTGGTGGTTGTTGCAATCATCGGTATTCTTGCCGCTATCGCAATCCCTCAGTTTGCTAAATACCGTACAAGAGCTTACAACTCTGCCGCACAGTCCGACCTGAGAAACGTTCAGACCGCTTTTGAAGGCTATTTTGCTGATTATCAGGAATATCCTGATGCAATCGCTCTTGACACCGACGGCGAAATCAACCTTGACAGTGATAACGGCGACAACCAGACTGTTAAACTTTCAACAAGTGTAAGTATCGTTACTGCAGCCGGAACAAACAACATAAGCTATGCTGCTGTTACAAAACACATTCAGGGCGACAGATGCTACGAAGCTAACTCTGATCAGCCCAGTATCACAGAAGATGACAACACTACAAAAGGCGATAACGCTGGCGACTGCCCAAATCAACCCGTTGCTCCCTAATAGGTAGCTCAATTTTAACAATCCCAAAGCCGACCGGTTTATCCGGTCGGCTTTTTTTGTGTCACTAACCGTCACTCTGAGCGGATGCGAAGAGTCTCTATCTGGGTGATTTTTAGAGATTCTTCACTGCGTTCAGAATGACGGGTTAGGGTGGTTGAGAGATTCTTCGGCTGTGCCTCAGAATGACGCAAGCTGCCGTCACTCTGAGCGGATGCGAAGAGTCTCTGAACTCACTTGTTTATTTCCATCCTGATGCTTAACATGCTATAATGCGCTTATGATAAAGATAGATTCCCTTGTAAAACGTATAAAAAAGAAAAACGCCGTGGACGGCATAAGCTTTGAGGTGAAAGAGGGCGAGGTTTTTGCCCTTCTCGGGCTGAACGGAGCGGGCAAGTCCACCACAATCAAAACCATTATGGGTTTCGTTCGTCCCACATCCGGAACTGTTGAGCTGAAAAGCCGGAGCATAGGCTATCTTCCTGAGAATCCGTATTACTACGATTACCTTACCCTGAAAGAGCTTCTCGCTTTCTCTCTGGCTTCCTCCGGGATAAAAGACAAAACTAAGGAAAGAATATCAGCCATGGCAGAGAAAACCGGCATGACTGAAAATCTCAATAAACAGCTCCGCACATTTTCCAAGGGCATGGTTCAGCGCGCAGGTTTGGCCGCGGCGTTCATTCATGAGCCCGAGCTTGTGATCCTTGATGAGCCGATGAGCGGGCTTGACCCTCTGGGGCGCAGGATGGTCTTCGAGCTCATTACCGAGCTGAAGGAAAAGGGCGCCACCGTGCTTTTCTGCTCCCATATACTGAGCGATGCCGAACGCCTCTGCGACACGGCGGCTATTATGAATAAAGGAAAAATAGTCCGGACTGTTACGAAGGAGGAGCTTCTCCTCGCTTCCAAACAGACTGAGGTAGTCTTTAATAAAAGTGAGGCTTTAAAAGCTTCGCTGGCAGGGTTAAAAACTGTGGAATATGAAAACACAACTGGAGTTTTCACAGATTCGGGCGAGGCGGTAAACCTCATTGAATCCATGAAAAACAGGGGATTCAGCGCAGTGACGGTGAAATCCGCCGATAATGCCCTTGAGCGTATTTTCGAGGAGGCAGTTAGATGATGCAGGTGTGCCTCATTACCTTTCTTGAAGGCGTCCGCAACAGGGTGCTGTACACCATAGTTGTTTTCTCAGTCATAATAATGTTCCTCAGCGCTGTTTTCTCCCGTTTTTTCATGCAGGATTTAAGCAAGGTGGTTGCGGATTTTAATCTGGGCGCAATGTCGCTGGCGGGTCTGCTCATAAGTTTTTCAGTGTCCGTAGGTTTGGTGGCGAAGGATCTGGACAGACGGACGATATATTTTGTTTTAGGGCGGAATATCTCCCGCAGAAGATACATATTCGGCAAGTTTGCGGGGCTCGCGCTTCTGCTTGTTTCCGCTTACGGCATAATTTTCCTTCTCACCCACGTGCCCATACTGCTTATGAAATCCGCCATGCCGGCATATTTCAAGGGGTTTTCATGGGATGCCTACGCTCTTGCCGCCTTTGCGGATCTTATCAAGTGCATCTTCCTTAACGCAGTAATCATTTTTTTCAGCTCATTTGTGACGGCGTCGTTCACTGTTCTGATATTTTCCATCCTTATATATATAGCTGGGCAGAGCCTCGCTGAGGTGCTTTCTTATGTGTCCTCATCCGAAATATATGCGTCTCTGGCTGATTTTCTGAGTATTATTAAATATTTGGTGCCTGATTTTTCTTCGCTGGATTATAAGACGGTCGCCGCGAACGGGATCATGCCTCCCATGGATATATATGCGGGCTCAATTGCTTACGCTCTGGTGTATTCCGCTGTCCTGATTGTGCTCGCGGGGGTTATATTCAGCCGAAGGGAGTTCCCGTGAAGCTGTCAGCCGGTCTGCTTTGTATTCTGATTCCTCTGCATATCTGGCTGTGCGGCGCAGTTATCATGCCCAAGGCAGAATTCGATGCAAAATTTGAGCGGAGTGTGGCCGTTTCCGGCAAGCTTCTCCGGTTCACGGCTCTGGAGTTTAAGAGCTTGGCCGCGGACAGCCGTCTGCTTTCGGCAATATTCTACGTGGGCAAAATGCTTGAGGACAGGCTGATAATCAAAGGGCAGGACTGGGACTGGTTTGAGTCCGCCGTGAAATCATCATCTGAGCTTGACCCCTATTTTTATGATACATATTACTTTTCGGCGCTGACTCTCGCCTGGAGCGCAGGCAGACCTGAGGAGGCGGTTAAGCTTCTGGAAAAGGGTGTTTCCTACAGGCCGGAAAGCCACAGGCTTCTGTTTAATCTTGGTTTTATTTATTACTACTTTCTCAAGGATAACGAAAAGGCCGCGGAGTACATTGCGCGTGCGGCGAAGATAAAGGGTGCTCCTTCGTTTTACGCCACACTGGCCGCCAGACTGGCCTATGACTCCGGCAGACACGAAACAGCGGCCGCATTTCTGCTTGAAATGCTTGATAATACAGGGAATGAGAAGGTTCGTGCTTTGTATGAAAAAAGGCTGACCGCCCTTAAAGGCGCAATCGAGCTTGAGAAAGCGGCTAGGCAGTATAAGGAAAAGTATTCCACTGTTCCTTCCGGTGTTGAGGAGCTTCTGGAAAAAGGGCTTATCGCAGAGATTCCCCGCGACCCGTACGGCGGCGAGTATTATATAGATGAGAAGGGGCGGGTCTACTCAACAAGCGGATTTACGGAGAGAAAGCGGTAAATCCTGCGTCTGAAAATTTTCTTAAAAAGCATTAAATAGTAGATTGACAAAGAAGAAAGGATATGCAATATTTTCCTTCCCGAAAGGACAGAGCACAAGGGCGGATTTTTCAAGACGCATCACTTGTTTCGGCTTGAAAGCTTCCCGAAAAAAGGGGCTGAAAAATGTCAAAAAAATACTTGACAATATCCGCTCTCTTCTATATGCTCTCACTTCGCTAAAGACGCTGGTGTAGCTCAATCGGTAGAGCAACTGACTTGTAATCAGTAGGTTGTGGGTTCAATTCCTATCACCAGCTTCACTTAAAGAGCCGGGTGCCCCCCGGCTCTTATAAACAAGGCTTTAGTGGTCGGTTGCCTGTACAGGCGGCCGGTTAAGCCGCCCCTTTGAGGGCGGCATAAATAAAAGTTAAATAAGAAGGGGAGATACCCAAGCGGCCAAAGGGGGCAGGCTGTAAACCTGTTGTCGTAAGACTTCGGAGGTTCGAATCCTCCTCTCCCCACTTCTTTTTAAAATATTATGCCAAAATGCGGGTGTAGCTCAGTTGGCTAGAGCATCAGCCTTCCAAGCTGAGGGTCACGGGTTCAAGTCCCGTTACCCGCTTTTTTTGAGTGCTTTCAAAGGCGGCGGAACCGTACCAGTTCGCCCCTTTTTTGCGTTTTTGCGCCCTCGTGGCTCAGTCGGTCAGAGCGCGTCCTTGGTAAGGACGAGGTCACCGGTTCAATTCCGGTCGAGGGCTTTTAAATTCAGGAGGAGACCCAGATGGCTAAAGCTAAGTTTGCTAGAACGAAGCCCCACGTCAACGTAGGAACAATCGGTCACGTAGACCACGGTAAAACTACCCTTACAGCAGCAATCACCTGCGTACAGGCGAAGAAAGGACTTG
>JBFWJG010000106.1:0-5658 GCA_050253335.1 Deferribacterales bacterium
CATCTGGCCGGGCTTCTCATTCAGGTTAGGGGTTCCCTCCGAGATAACCAGAATCGTGCTGAAACAGCAAAAGGACTGAACTCAGCCTCTCTCCGGCAGGGTCATGAACATCTTTTTGTTCTCCGCCATGCTGTCTGCTATGAAGTCAATTGTCGCACGGACACGGGCAAGCTGTCTGGAATCGGGGTTCACCTGAAGCCAGAAGGAACGCTCCGTATAAAGCTCCGGCAAAACTGGAACAAGTTCCGGCTTAGTATGCGCCATGAAATAGGGGAGTGCGGCCACACCGGTTCCTGAAACAGCGGCATACATCTGCCCCACTATGGTGGAGCTTTTGAACCTGCTTTTGTGCTCAGGGGAAAAATCTTTCATGAAATTGAGGTTTTCATCATAAAGCAGATCTCTGATGTAGTCCGTCACGTCATGGAGCAAGAGATCGTCCACGCTTCTGATTTCATCATGGGATGCGAGATAACCCGCTGATGCGAAAAGGCCTATGCGGTAGCTGCTCAACTTGCGGGCTACGATATTTCCTGATTTCGGCTTGGTGAGTGAGATAAGGATATCGATTTCCCGCTTGGAAAGGCTGTAATACATCGGAACGGGGAGCAGCTCAATATCAAGGTTGGGGTGGGTTTTCAGAAAACCGCCGAGCTGAACCGCCAGAAAGCAGTTCCCCAGACCGTCCGGCGCGCTTATGCGCACTGTGCCGTAAAGCTGGCTGTTTTTTCCCTGAACATTTATTTCAAGGCTCATTATCGTAGCTTCCAGTTTTTCGGCGAAAGGGAGGAGGGTTTCGCCCGCAGGGGTGAGACGACAGCCTTTCTCCGTGCGGAGGAACAGGGTGGTGTCCAGAGTTTCCTCAAGGGCGGAAATCCTTCTTGCCACTGTGCTGTGCGTCACCTGAAGGCGGGAAGCAGCCCCCGCGAAGGAGCTTGTTCTGCTCACTGCCAGAAAATATCTTAAATCATCCCAATTTTGATACATAAACCCTCTTTGTTTTACTGAGAATGCCAATTGATTATTTTTGCACAGCAGGTGTCGAATATTTGGTATTTGCTGTTTATAATTATATAGCATATTTAAATATGAGTTGAAACAGTAATTGAATCGTAAAATTCGGAGGAAATATATGAAAACTGTCAGCGGACTTTATGCATCACAGATGTCGCACGAAGAGATTTTCGAACTTGAAAGACTGGGCAGGGAAATGCGCAGCGAAGCGTTCCATAAAATGCTCGGTTCGCTCTCTGAAAAAGCAGGTCAGCTTTTCAGAAAAGCCCTGCACATAGACACGCACGGCAAGCTCCACCACAACGCCCGCGCGTGAAAAAAAAGATAAATAAACATACTCCTGACTGAGTATACACAAAAAAAGAGCACCTCAAACGAGGTGCTCTTTTTTTAGTTTCAGGATTCTGAGCATATTGTTATCACTCTTGCAGTAGAACACAAAGTATGAGTGTGTAAATAAAAGAAGTATTTTATTGTTGAATTTTCAAATTATTAAAAAGGGCTTTCAAGTATAATAGTTGCTTTTTGTTTTACTTTGTTATTATCAATGTATTCTATATCAAGTTTATCTCCTGGTGATTTATTGGTATATATTTGTTCAACTGTGAAAGCTTTTGTATCGAAAAATTCTCCTTCAACAGCAAGAAGTTTGTACCCTTCTTTTATTCCTGCTTTTTCAGCAGGTGAGTTTGCTTTTACATAAGTGATATTTCCTGTATCATCATAATTTATTCCCATTGCAACTTTAGACCAAACTCCCGCAACACCGTATAAATGTGGTCTTTGAATTTGTGAAGACATGAACATGCCGTAACCATAAGTTCCTACCACTTCATCTTTTGTGATCTGCATCTCCGTTACGATCACAAAATCTGCTCCAAGTTCTGCAGCTTGTTTTACAAGTTTACTTTCAAGTAATACTCTATCTGCATAACCATTGCCATGAACCCCAATGGTTGCAGTTCGTATAAATGTCTTTTTTGGTTTTTCATTTTCTTTTAATAGGGTAACATCACTTTCTGCTTTAGGTTTAAGTGGTTGTAGTGAGTAAGCGGGAGGAAGCAAATCGTATTGTGCTATTGCTGTCCCGCATCCAAGTAAAACTAAAGAGCAAAAAAGAGTGGTTATTAAAATAAGTATTTTCATTCTCATATTACACTTCCGCATAAGATTATATATATAATGTATAAATTCTAATGTATATGTTGGCTAATTGTCAATTAGACTGATATTTGCTTTGATATTAATATGTCTGATCATATATGAGTAACTATGTTTTGAGTGATATGTTAACTATAATAAAAAAATAAATTTAGGGAAATGACTAATAAAAAAGGCTTCCCGAAATATTCAGGAAGCCTTTCAATTATCATCGTTTAATGGAGGTAATCGGGATCGAACCGATGACCTCGACACTGCCAGCGTCGCGCTCTCCCAGCTGAGCTATACCCCCGTTCAGAGATTGGGATTATATAAAATTCTCATGGATTTGCAACAGGAAATTTGCCGCAGGCTCAATTTAGCCTATCATTCCGTCCAGAACCCTTATCTCCCGCCTTGCGTAGGCCGATGTCGCGGGATCGTGCGTAACGACAATGATGTTTTTTCCGCTCCGGTTAAGCTCGGTTATCAGCTCCATTATCGAGGCTGATGTTTCGCTGTCAAGCTGGCCAGTTGGCTCATCGGCAAGGATAATCTGCGGATCCGCAATAAGGGCGCGGGCTATTGCCACTCTCTGCTGCTGGCCGCCTGAAAGCTGATTCGGGCGGTTTTTCCGTTTGTCTGCAAGCCCGATTCTGTCGAGGAGCTCAAGGGCTCTCTTTTCCATTATCTTCATACTCTCCCCGCCGTAGTAAGCGGGCAGAAGCACATTCTCAAGCACGTTCGCGTGGGGGATGAGGTGAAAGCTCTGGAACACGAAGCCCACAGTGCGGTTGCGTATGTGCGAAAGCTCATCGTCATTCAGGCCTGAGACATCCTCCCCGTTGAGGAAATACTGCCCTGATGTGGGGGAATCAAGCAGACCTAGGATATTCATAAGAGTGGTTTTGCCAGAACCGGAGGGACCTGTGACCGCTATGAACTCACCTTTTTCAATCTCAAGGGAGATCCCTTTGAGAACCTCAAGCTCAAGCCCTTCCAGTATATATTTTTTCCGTATGTCAACAAGCTTCGCCAGAACCATTATTTAAGCCCCTGCTTTTTCTCCGGCAGAATTATTTTTAAGGCAACCTCGTCACCCTCGTTCAGACCTTCGGTGATTTCAGTGTTGTTTTCGTCTTTCACTCCGGTTTTAACGCTGATCCGCTCTGCGGGGTTCTTCTTGTCGCCGGTTATTTTATAGACAACGCTTTCCGCTCCGTCCCATTTGACCGCGCCGTTTTTAACGGAGAGAACATTCTCCTTAACCTCTCTGATGATGCGCACGTGGGTTGTCATATCGGTTTTGAGAAGGAGCGCGTCTTCGGATGTCATGCTTATTACCGCTGTGTAGTAGACTATCCCTTCCTTGGTTTCCGGCTCCAGATAAATCCTGCTTATTTTGCCTTCGAATTTTCTTTTCGGGTATGTGTCAACAGTGTAGACAACCTTCATCCCCTCTCTGATTTTGCCTATGTCTGTTTCATCCACATAGATCCACATTTCAAGCCTTTCCGGCTGGAGGATTGTTATCAGGTTCGCCACCTGAAGACCGGCAACGATTGTTTCCCCTTCATCCGCCGCGACCTGAGTCACAACGCCTGAGATGGGGGCGTGTATGTCGTAATATGATCTCTGAACCAGAAGCTCCTGCAAACGGCCTTCGGTTTCCTTTATCTGGTTTTCAAGCACCTGAATATCGTTTGTGTGGGTGGTGCGGATACGGATCAGCTCGGTCTTTGCGCTGTCAAGCTCCGCCTGAGCGAGTTTAAGTTCATGGAGAGACTGATCAAGTTTTTCATCAGTGGAGGCGTTCTGGTCGTGGAGCATTTTCTGTCTGCCGTAGTTGCGCTCCGCCAGACGGAGATCCGCCTCACGCTTCTCTATATTTTTATGCTGCAGGTCTGTGTTCACCGGGAAAAGGCTTTTCTCCTTTTCGAGGTTTGCTTTCATTATTCTGAGGCTCACACGCATGGTTTCGATATTGCGCTCGATCTCGCGGCTGTCTATCTTTGCTATGAGCTGCCCCTGTTCGACCCTGTCACCGACCTTGACGGGAAGCGAGCTTATGAGCCCCGTCGCTCTGGCGCCTATCTCAATTTTTGCGCCCACAACAGGTTTGACTATGCCTGTGGCAAGAAGCTGATCCTCAATGGTGGCTTTTTCCGCTTTAACTGTTTCCAATATCTGCATTCTGTTTCCGCCCCGCTTGGAAAGGAAGGCGAAAATCCCTGCGCCAAGAAGTGTACAGGCGAGAAGAACGGCAAAAACTTTTTTCATTACTTCAACCTCGGTATGTGTGAACCATAAATATACAATTCTCCCGACAGTTCATAAACACAAAAGTTTGTTTTCATTAATAATAATCTTTTGCCTATATTACAGAGGGGCTATTGACAACCGTTCATTCTCGTCATAATCTTAAAGTTTATATTCCATAGGCATAAAACAGGAGACATATATGAATATTGTTCTTGCGGACGGCAGTCAGAGGGTGCTTGACGAAGGCAGCAGCGTTCTGGACGCCGCAAAAAACATAAGCCTCGGACTGGCAAAAAAAGCAGTTGCAGGCGAAGTTAACGGCAAAGCGGTCGATCTCGGATACATTTTGAATGAAGGCGATAAGGTTAAAATAATAACGGAAACCGATGCGGAAGGGCTTGAAATTCTCCGCCACTCCACAGCCCACCTTATGGCGCAGGCAGTGCAGAGGCTTTACCCCAAGGTGAAGGTCACAATAGGCCCTGTTATCAAAGACGGCTTCTTCTATGATTTTGACACAGGCGACATGAAGTTCACTCCGGAAGATCTGGAAAAGATCGAAAAGGAGATGGCGAAAATCGCCGCCGAAAAAATAGAAGTGCACAGAAAAGTGCTCTCAAAGGATGAGGCGAAAAAGGTCTTCAATGATATGGGCGAAAGCTATAAAATCGAGCTCATAGACGCAATAGAAGACCCGACAGTGTCCCTTTACAGGCAGGGGGACTTCATGGATCTCTGCCGTGGGCCGCATATTGACAACACCTCTAAAATCAAGCATTACAAGCTTCTTTCCGTTGCGGGCGCATACTGGCGCGGGGACGAGAAAAACCCCCAGCTTCAGCGCATATACGGCACAAGCTGGTTCAAGAAGGACGAGCTTGATTCCTACCTCCACATGCTTGAGGAGGCGAAAAAACGTGATCACCGCAAAATAGGCAAGGAACTCAAACTTTTCATGGTTGAGGATGACATAGGTGCAGGCTTCCCCATTTATCTGCCCAAAGGCGGAAAACTCCGCGCCATTCTGGAAGAGTATGAAAGGCAGGAACATTTCAAAAGAGGCTACGAAGTTGTCTACGGTCCCGCCATCCTCAAGTCAGATATGTGGAAGCGCTCCGGTCACTACGACAACTACGGCGAGAATATGTACTTCACTAAGATTGACGATGTGGAATTCGGCATAAAGCCCATGAACTGCGTCAACCATATAATGGTGTACAAGTCAGTCCTGAGATGCTACCG
>JBFWJG010000107.1:0-5384 GCA_050253335.1 Deferribacterales bacterium
GTCTGTCGCCGTACTGAGGCCTGTCGCCTCTGTCATTATTGTACTGGGGTCTGTCGCCCTGAGGACGTCTGTCGCCGTACTGAGGTCTGTCACCCTGAGGTCTGTCACCCTGAGGTCTGTCGCCTCTGTCATTGTTGTACTGAGGTCTGTCGCCCTGAGGACGCCTGTCGCCGTACTGAGGTCTGTCGCCCCTGTCATTGTTGTACTGGGGTCTGTCGCCCTGAGGACGTCTGTCGCCGTACTGAGGCCTGTCGCCTCTGTCATTATTGTACTGGGGTCTGTCGCCCTGAGGACGCCTGTCACCGTACTGAGGCCTGTCGCCCTGAGGACGGCGATCTTCGTATTTCGGCCTTTCATTTGAATCGGGTTTTGCCGCAGGCTTTTCGCTTTCTTCGCCCCGCGTCTGCAATTCCTTTTCCTGCTGAAGCATTTTTTCTCTCTCACCTTGTTGACGGCCTGCGGGCTCTGTTTTCACAGTCTGAGTGCCGGCGGATATATTGTTCTGAGATTTTTCGGCCGATACGGAAGATTTTTCTCCTGCAACCGGAGCTTCCGCTCTTTGAGCCGAAACGGTTTGTTCCTTAACCGCTGAAGGGGCTTCCGCAGGTTTTGACACAGCAGGCTCCTGCGCGCTTTCTGCACGGGCGGGAGTTCTTGTTTCTGCTTCTTTTGTGTATTGCTCCCTCTGTTCATCCACTTTGCGGATGTTTTTTTCAAGGGCGCGCTTGCGGTTAAGCAGTTCTTCACGGGATATTTTTTTAGGCTGCTGAGGGTCATCCTCATTGCCTTTGATTTTCACTTCTCTTGCGCGGGGATGTCTTTTATGTCTTTCAAGGGCTTTTTGAAGCAGTTCCTGACGTTTGTTCAGTCTGGAATGTTTATCCTCTTTCGCGGATTCGTCGGAATCGCCTTCGGTCAAATCCAGTCCCGTATTATCAAGTTCGTCATTTCTATTCAATTTTTTCCCCTCATCGTTATTTTTAAAATCTGACATCAATTACACCCCGTCAAGCCAACTCTTTATTACACCCGCATTTTTCAGCGGCACAGATACAGCTTCCGCAAGTTTTTCGTCCGTAACCACAAAAGCGGCTCTCAAGGGAACATCAAGTTCCTCCGCCATTGTGAGCTTATCCGGACATTTCATTACGGCTGCGCCCTTTGCTTCCGCGAGGGCGAGGGCTTTTTTAACCGTGTCCTCCGAAGCGTCTTCAGGAATGAGCAGCAGCTTAGCCTGTGATGATTCAAGCAGTTTTTCACATTTTGAACTGCCTGCGGCCACAAGCCCTGCGCCTCTGCCGGATCTCAGCAGGGCGAAGAAATAATCCGCCGTAACGGAGTAGATCTCCTGTAAAAGCTGTGTGTATTCCTTCCTGTTTATATTTTCCTTAAAGCCTTTGGCAAAAAGGTTTTTTTTCGCTGCCTGCATCAGGCATTCATTATCGAAACAGAGATAAACCCCGCGTCCGGGAAGTTTCCTTTTGCGGTCGTATATCGCCTTTCCCTCACCGTCCGTCACAAAACGGAGCAGCTCATTTCTGCCTGCTGTTTTTCCGCAGGAAATACATGAGCGCTGGGGGATTTCAGGCTTTTCAGCGGTCTTCTTCGCCTTCCTCTCTGTCTTCTCCGTCTTCGCCTTCTTCTTCGTCAAGTTCTTCAAGCTCGCCTTCTTCAAAAACGCCTGCCTCTTCAAGTTTTGATGAGAGGTAATCTATGGCTTTGTTGATAAGCGCTACCCCTTCTTCTTCTGTTATTTCAAGGCTCTCCGTAAGTTCATCAGGCGTTGCGTTGGAGAGCTTTTCTATATCATCTATGCCTGCTTCCAGAAGTTCGGAAATCATTGAGTCAGCAAGACCTTCAAGATTCTCAAGGTTGTAAAGCTCGTAGAAGTCCTTCATTTCCTGTTCCTGAGCGGCAAGACGTTCTTTCCTGATCTCTGCGTATTCGCTTTCTTTCAGAACATCTATCCTCCAGTCTGTGAGTCTGGCGGCAAGTCTTACGTTCTGCCCTTTTTTGCCTATGGCGAGTGAAAGCTGATCGTCAGGCACGACGACCTCGATTGTGCCTTCATCCTCGAAAACGTTTGTGAGAACCACTTCCGCGGGGGATATGGCGTTGCAGACAAAACGAACGGGATCCGGAGACCACTCGACCACGTCTATCTTCTCGCCTCTCAGCTCATGGCTGATGGCGTTGATTCTCGAACCTTTCAGACCGATGCACGCACCCACGGGGTCAATATTACTGTTCTGGCTGTAGACGGCAACTTTCGCCCTGTCGCCCGGTTCTCTGGCAACGGATTTAACATCTATTATCCCTTCGAAAACCTCGGGGATTTCAGTTTCAAAAAGTTTTTTCATAAACTCGGGGTGAGTTCTGGAAAGCACAAGCTGAGGCCAGCCCTTGTGGGTTTTTATGTCAAGGAGAAGAGCGCGGACATAGTCGCCTCTGTTGAAGTAGTCTCCCGCCATCATCTCTCTGCGGGGAAGAATCGCCTCGGTTTTGCCTATGCTGACCGTAAGCAGGTCTCTGTCGGCTTTGAGGAGGGTTCCGTTTATTATATCGCCTTTCTTGTTGTTGAACTGATCAAAAACAACCTGACGCTCGGCATCGCGGAGCTTTTCAAAAAGCTTCTGCTTTGCGACAAGGGCAGCCTGCCTGCCAAGGTCGTCCAGAGTAACCGAAACCATGAGAACATCACCAAGCTGGGGATCTTCTTTGTATTTCGCGGCTTCGTCCATATCTATTTCAAACCATTTGTTGGTCACGTCTTCACTGACCTCTTTGGGAACAAGTATTTCTATGTGCCCCCTGTCAAGATCCACAACCACTTCCGGTTCAAGGTATTTTCCTATTTTTCTGCCAACAGCCGCAACTATAGCCTCTTTCAGAGCTTCGGCGAGAATCTCTCTGGAAACCCCTTTTTCACGACCCAGTTCATCGGCAACCTTAGCAAGTTCCCTTATCATTGTTCCTCCTAAAACTCGAGCTGTAAAACCGCTTTCGCGATATTGTCCAGCTTTATGCAGAATTCTTTATTTTCTTTTTCAACGAACAGCCTGACTGAGCCGTTCTCCACGCCGGCAATGGTTCCGGTGTAGCTTTTACGCCCCGTTTCGTCTTTTTCTTTGGCTGTGATTTTGCAGATTTTTCCTGAGAACTTGGCAAAGTCCTTCTCGCTGCGGAGCGGCCTTTCAAGTCCGGGGGTGGAGACTTCGAGGCTGTAGCGGTCATATGGTATAAAATCGGTCTCATCCAGCCATTTTGAAATGCGCCTGCTTATTTCAGCACACTCGTCAAGTCCGGGCAGGCTCTCTTCCCTGTCGATTACGATGCGCAGGGTTCTGCCTGTTTTTTCCCGTCTGAAAGTTACATCAAAAATATCCACGCCTATCTCTTTGGTGATAGGCACAAGCGCGTTCCTGACTTTGGATGAAATTTCTTTCTCTATAAAATTACCCATATAAACAGCTACAAAAAAATTGGTGGGATAACTCCCACCGCTAATTTAACTACCACAATTTTTATTGCAATGCAAGATATTTTGATTTCACGGGGGTTGCGGCCGCAAAGAGGGTTTATACTTTGTAAACGATGCAGTTTTTTTCTTCAAGTTTTTCAAGCAGGCGGACAGGAACTGTCATATCCGCGCAGCCGTGCCCGCCCAGACGGATCGAAGGCTTGATCCTTTCACCGTGGAAGTCGCTTCCCGCAGTGGCGATTAAGCCTTTTTCCTCCGCAAGCCGGAGATAGCCTTCCCTCTGTACGGGGTTATGATATGTGGAGTAGACCTCTATTCCTTCCACTCCGCTGATGAAAAGCTCATTCATTTTGCTTTGAGGATAAAGCCCCGGATGCGCCACTGTGAGGACAGATTTCCCTGAAAGCACGGCAACGCATTCCCGGTAATCAAGGAGACTCACATCCACATAGGCTCTGCCGCCTTTAAAAAAGTAGTCAAAATAGAAGTTGGTATAGGGTGAATCCGATTTTTCACCGCTGAGATAAGGCTCAAGTACGGGAATATTTTCCTCATGCTCCGCCAGAACCCGCAGAAATGTCACACCCGAAGGGGTCTTTCCGTCTGCCGCTTCAATAACCCTGTCAAAATCCACCTTAATCCCTATGCTTCTGAGCTTATCCGTGCGGAGCTCCGCCTGATTCAGCCTGTTTGCGGCGAACTCCTCCAGCAGGGCAGCCAAATCGCCGTCATCGGGGTCTATGCCGTATGGAATAATATGAATTTCCGTGTCATCATGATAAGTCGAAAGCTCAACCGCGGGGATAAACAGAACGCTTCCGTCACCGTCTCCGAAAGAAAGCATTTCGCGCACTGAGGAAACTGTATTGTGATCGGTTATGGAAAAAAGAGAGTAATCACGGGAGCGCAGAACGGTGTATATGTCCAGAGGAGACAATACACCGTCGGAGCTGTGATTTGTATGTATATGCAGGTCGAACTTATTAATAGTTCGCATACCGGCACCTCCTGTCCGGATGCTCACACGCTCGCGCCGCTTGGAAAGCGGCTTCGCTTCGCACGGCGCAGCCCCATCCTTGGGGCTGGGGGACAAATATATTAATAGTTCGCATACCGGCACCTCCTGTCCGGATGCTCACACGCTCGCGCCGCTTGAAAAGCGGCTTCGCTTCGCACGGCGCAGCCCCATCCTTGGGGCTGGGGGATAAATATATTAATAGTTCGCATACCGGCACCTCCTGTCCGGATGCTCACACGCTCGCAGAGGGTAAGCTCGCCTTGCTCCGTACGTAAGCACGTAAGTCTCCTTATACGTCATTCTGAACCCTAAGGGTGAAGAATCTCAAACCATTGAGAAAAGTTTATCTGAGGATATTAAATCCCCCTCTGTCCCCCTTTACAAAGGGGGATGTTATTGCCGGTAAGAGACAATCTCCCTCCTTTTCCAAAGGAAGGGCGGGGAGGATTCCCTGCTCATTAACCAAACATTCTCATGCCGACATTTCGTTTGGGAGGATATTACCCCCCCCCTCTGTCCCCCTTTACAAAGGGGGATATTATTATCGCTAAGAGACAAACCCCCTCCTTTCTCAAAGGAGGGGCGGGGAGGATTCCCTGATCATTAACCAAACATTCTCATGCAGACATTTCGTTTGGGAGGATATTAAATCCCTCTCTGTCCCCCTTTACAAAGGGGGATGTTATTGCCGGTAAGAGACAATCTCCCTCCTTTTCCAAAGGAGGGGCGGGGAGGATTTCCTGCTCATTAACCAAACATTCTCATGCCGACGTTTCGTTTGGGAGGATATTCAATCCCCCTCTGTCCCCCTTTACAAAGGAGGATGTTATTGCCGGTAAGAGACAATCTCCCTCCTTTTCCAAAGGAGGGGCGGGGAGGATTTCC
>JBFWJG010000108.1:0-3371 GCA_050253335.1 Deferribacterales bacterium
ACGCTGAATCAGGTGAGGTTCTGCGGTTGCGAGGACGGATGCCCCGCCTGCATATACTCGCCCAAATGCGGCAGCGGCAATTATCCTCTGGATAAAAAGGGTGCGGTTTATCTGATAACGCGCCTTCTGGAGGCGGATCTGAAGGAAGATGAGGAGGAAAAGCCTGTGATAAAGTGTGAAAACAGCGGCGAAGTGCTGATTTATGACATAGAGACAAAATATTCGGCTGACGAGGTCGGCGGCTGGAACAACAGCCACAAAATGGGCGTGTCCGTTGCTGTGGTTTATTCCATGAACAGCGGTGAATTCAGCGCCTACAGAGAGGAAAAGATAGCCGAGCTGACAGAAAGGCTTGCCTCCGCGCGGATGATTGTGGGGTTCAACAACATAGGCTTTGACAACAAGGTGCTCTCCGGTTACGGAATGTCCTCATTCAGGGGAACTTTCGTGTTTGATATGCTGGCGGATGTCCGAAGTCTGACCGGACAGCGGTTTTCTCTTGAAAAGCTTGCCACGGCCACGCTGAACACAGGTAAATCCGCGGACGGGCTCATGGCTCTTCAATGGTTTAAGGAAGGGCGCTTTGACCTCATAGAGGAATACTGCATAAAGGATGTGGAGGTAACGAGGGATCTTTTCCTTTTCGGGGTAAACAACGGTTTTATCCATGCCCCCATGAGGGACGGAAGCCTTATCCGCATCCCCGTGAAATGGAAAGAGATACTGGCATCTTATCTGTGACGGCGTATTTTAAAACAATAATCAGATTTAAGCGGTTTTACCTGTATTTTCAGACCTTACCTGTCTTGACTTGGTATGTTTAATACAGTATCATTGCAGACTTATTTTCAAAATAAATAAGTGAAGCGTTCGTTTTTAGTAATCTTTTCGGAGGTATTTGATGGAAAAGAAAATTAATGTGGGCATCATCGGTTACGGAACCGTGGGCAAGGGCACTCTTGAAACTTTAAAGCATAATGTCAGAAGCACAGCCGTTAAGACGGGGCTGGACATTAACGTTAAGGCAGTTGCCGATCTCCGCATTAATGATTACACGAACGATACGCTTCTTCAGACGGTTCCGGTACGAACGACGGACGCAATGGAAATTATAAACGACCCTGAGATAGATATAGTCGCAGAACTCATAGGCGGTTATGAAACGGCAAAACGCTTCATACTTGCGGCTATAGCAAACGGCAAACATGTTGTCACCGCAAACAAGGCGCTTCTTGCCGTTTACGGGGCTGAGATCTTCAAGGCGGCGGAGGCCAAAGGCGTTACCATAGGCTTCGAAGCCAGCGTGGGCGGCGGTATTCCCATAGTGAATGTGCTCAAGGAAGACCTTGCCGCAAACCGCATCCTTGAAATAACAGGGATCATAAACGGAACAGCCAACTACATCCTCTCCAAAATGGAAGAGGAGGGCAAAGAGTTCGGCGATGTTCTGAAAGAGGCTCAGGCTCTCGGTTATGCCGAGGCTGACCCCACATTTGATGTGGAAGGGCACGACAGCGCCCATAAGATAGCTATCCTCGCCTCCATAGGCTTCGCCACACTTGTTCCTTTCGAGAAGGTCTTCGTGGAAGGGATCACCAGCATTAAGCAGGTGGACATCGACTTCGCCAGAAAACTCGGATGCCGCATAAAGCTCCTTGCCATAGCGAAGAGACATGACGATGATATAGAGGTTAGGGTTCACCCCACAATGATCCCCGTGACCGACCTTATGGCGCAGGTTAACGGAGTTTTTAACGCAATCAGCGTTAAAGGCAACAAGGTGGGCGACACCTTCCACTACGGCAGAGGCGCGGGCGGCGAGGCCACCTCAAGCGCAGTCGCGGGGGACATAATCGGCATAGCGCGCGACATTATGTCCGGCGCTCAGCGCAGGGTTCCTGTTCTGGGCTTCACCAAAGAGCTTACTTACTACTATCCTGTAAGGGATATTAAAGAGATACAGTCCAGCTTTTATCTCCGCTTCCTCGCGGTGGATGAGCCCGGCTCACTGAGCAGAATAGCCAGCGTGCTCGCCAAATACGGCATAAGCATCTATCAGGCTATCCAGAGCTGTAAGCAGAGCAGCGGCGAAACTGTTCCGCTTGTGTTCATGACTCATCTTACGGAAGGAAGCAAGGTTATGCACGCCGTCAATGAGATAAACAACCTCAACGTTGTGCGTGACAAAACCGTGGTCATCAGGGTTGAGGGTCTGGAGGACTGAGCGAATTTCCGCCCTCGGTTCAATGTTATTTATAAGGCAGGTTTAAAATGAAATATCTTGTTCTGTTATGCGACGGAATGAGCGACCATAAAATCGCGGAACTCGGTGATAAAACCGTGATGCAGTACGCCGATACATCGAATTTTGACCTTATGGCAAAAGGCGGTGTATGCGGCTTCATACGCACTGCGCACGGCGGGCTTTACCCGGGCAGCGATATATGCAACCTCTCCGTTATGGGGTATGACCCCTTTAAATACTACACAGGCAGAAGCCCCCTTGAGGCCGGAGCGATGGGAATCACCCTTGGTGAGAAGGACATGGCTTTCCGCTGCAACCTTGTAACCCTCACGCCCGATCGTCTTGTTATGGATGATTTCAGCGCGCATCATATTCCGGGCGATGCCGCAAAGTCGGCAGTTGACGCTCTTAATGAGCTGTTTAAGGATGACGGTGTGGAGTTTTACTCCGGCGTGGGCTACCGAAACATAATGGTTATCCGTGATGCGGATTTTGATCTTAAAACAACCCCTCCCCATGACATTATGGGGCAGGAAATAAAAAAATATCTTCCCGCCGGCAAAGGTTCTGATAAAATCAATGCTATACTCACTAAGGCATCGGAAGTATTTGAAAAGAATACATACGGCCGCGCCAACGCCATCTGGCTCTGGGGTGAGGGCAGAAAGCCGATGCTCCCCTCATTCGAGGAGATGTACGGGCTGAAAGGCTCCGTTATAGCCGCTGTTGACCTTATAAAAGGCATAGGCACGTTTGCGGGTATGAATATAATCAATGTTCCCGGTGCGACAGGGTTCATTGATACCAATTTTGAAGGCAAGGCGGAATACGCCGTTAAAGCCTTCAACGAGTGCGACTATGTTTTTCTCCATGTGGAAGCCCCTGATGAGGCGGGACACATGGGCAGCATAGAGGAAAAAGTGCGCGCAGTGGAGAATATAAACAGCAGAATGCTCCCCATACTGCTGGACGGATTTCGCTCCTTCGGCGACTACCGGATTCTGGTTACGCCCGATCACCCGACGCCCGTTAAAATCCGTACCCACGTCAATGAGCCTGTTCCGGCGATTATATACGGCTCCGGCGTGGAAGCCGACTCTAATGTCGAGTATAATGAGTTTGTCAA
>JBFWJG010000108.1:3471-5294 GCA_050253335.1 Deferribacterales bacterium
TTCTGGTTACGCCCGATCACCCGACGCCCGTTAAAATCCGTACCCACGTCAATGAGCCTGTTCCGGCGATTATATACGGCTCCGGCGTGGAAGCCGACTCTAATGTCGAGTATAATGAGTTTGTCAAACCCGCTTTCTTCATGGAGGAAGGTTACAAAATAGCGCAGTATTTTCTGAAATCTGCCGTTATAAGAGGTTAGGTTATCCCAGCTTTGCACAGTGCAGAGCGGGAAGCACATGGATGTGCTGACGCCGTGCGGAGCGGAGCCGTGTTTATCACGGCGCGAGCGTGTGTCTGAATCTGACAGGATGTGCAGATTTAGATGTCAATAGAGAGCAAAAGGAGGGTAAAGTGAGCCTTGTAGTGATGAAATTCGGCGGAACGAGTGTTGGTTCCATCGAACGGATTAAGAATGTTGCCAAAATTATCGCAAAGAAAAAGGATCAGGGGCATGATGTCGTAGTTACGTCCTCCGCCATGGCAGGGGAAACGGACAGGCTGATCAACCTCCTGAAGGAAATCGATAAGGACTATGATCTGAGGGAATATGACGCGCTCGTTTCCACGGGTGAATCCGCAAGCTGCCCCCTTGTTGCTCAGTCTCTTATCTCAATGGGTTACAAGGCTGTTTCTCTCTCGGGGATTCAGATAGGTCTGGAGACGGATCACGCTCACTCTAAAGCACGCATAATGAAGATTGACGGTTCAAGAATCAAAAAAGAACTTGCCGAAGGCAAGATCTGCATCGTGGCCGGCTTTCAGGGCTACAACCCCGTTACCAATGATATAGCAACCCTCGGCAGGGGCGGTTCAGACACCTCCGCCGTTGCGATCGCAGCAGCAATAAAGGCTGATGTCTGCGAAATATATACGGATGTTGACGGCATATACACCGGCGACCCGAGAATAGTAAGAAAAGCCAAAAAACTTGACAAAATAAGCTATGACGAAATGCTGGAACTTGCCTCCCTCGGCGCAAAAGTGCTTCAGTCAAGAAGCGTTGAGTTCGGCATGAACTATAATGTTGACATAATGGTGCTTTCATCCCTTGAAGACAAACCCGGAACTTTGGTTACTAAGGAGGACGACGAAATGGAGCAGGTAGTAGTTAGAGGCGTAGCAAGCGATAAAAATCAGGCGAAAATTACAATAAAAAGCGTACCCGACAGACCCGGCATTGCCGCCACAATTTTCAGCAGGCTGGCAAAAGAGGCTATCAACGTTGACGTTATAATCCAGAACGTCAGCACGGAAGGAAACACTGATCTTTCCTTCACCGTATCAAAAACCGACCTTAGCCGTTCGCTCACGGTTTGCAGAGAAACTGCAAAAGAGATAGGAGCGAAGGAGGTTCTGGCGGACGAAGACATCGCAAAAGTTTCAATAGTGGGCGTAGGCATGAGAAGCCACGCAGGCGTTGCCGCGAAGATGTTTGAAGTCCTTGCCGCAAACAGCATTAACATTCAGATGATAACCACAAGCGAAATCAAGGTATCATGTGTTGTTGATGAAAAATTTGCGGAACTCGCAGTCAGAGTTCTCCACGAGGCTTTTGTAGAGGATTAGAATGACTAAAGTCGATATATATGACACCCTCCTGAGGGACGGAACTCAGGCAGAGGATGTCAACTTCACGGTAAAGGATAAGGTAAGGCTCGCAGAGGCTTTCTGCGATTTCGGAATACGTTTCATAGAAGGGGGCTGGCCAGGTTCCAATCCCCGGGATATTGAGTTTTTTAAGGCTATCAAAAGCTCCTCCGCTCCCATTGACAATATTGCCGCATTCGGCAGTACAAGAAGGGCGAAGAGAAGCTGCGAGACC
>JBFWJG010000109.1:0-5252 GCA_050253335.1 Deferribacterales bacterium
CAAGAAGAAGATGTTTGAGCACATTTTCCCTTATGAAGGAGTTGCGGCTTTCGCCAAGGCGGACTACGAGAGCAGAATCGCCGTTCAGCCTTACATAGACAAACTCAAGGCAGGAGCCTCATACAAAGAAAAACCCGCCAAGGACAACAAGGTCATCCTCTCTCAGAATGCCCTCTTCTGCAAGGCTCTTCTGGAATACAGCGAAACAGCCGGAGAAGAATATTACTTTGAGCAGGCTAAAATGCTCCTCGGCAAGCTTGAGCATTTCCTGATAGACGGAACCCACCTTAACAGAATCAATTACTCAGGAGATATCTTTAACTACGCGACCCTTGAGGATTACGCCTTCACCGCTGATATGTATCTGAAATTTTTTGACATTACTTCCGAAAAAGGGTTTCTGGTAAAAACAAAAGCGCTTCTGGAGCAGGCTCTGGATGAGTTTACACATGAGGGACTGCTTCATCTGGACAGAGCAGGGAAAGTGCTTGAAACTTTTGATGATTCAATGCCTTCCGCAGCGGGGCTCATTGCTGAGCTTGTTCTTCACAATAAAGAAAAACTCGGGCTCAGCCTGCCAGCAGGGACTGAAAACTTCCTCGCAGACAGAGCGGTTAAGTATCCGACGGCGCATTCAACAGTTCTCGGAGCATTTACCGAATAATGATATATCCGGCGTGTGTCTCAGCGCACGCCGGAAGTCTGGTTTATCCCCAGTCTGCTCAGGAAGATTTCTGCCGTGGCTTTCGCCGCATATTCATGGGATACATCCCCGCCGTTTTCCATCTCTGTGAGTTTCCTCGCACCGGCGCAGTATATAAGCTGAGTCCAGAATATGCTCATAAGAAAAGATATTTCATTTTTGTCCGGAAAAACACCGGCCTTTTCAAAAAACTCCGAAAAAGAGAGTTCGGCTTCCCTGAAACATTCAAGAAGGTATGAAAGCTGAGCCTTGTCTCTGCTGAATGTGACCTTTGAGATCATGTTGATATATGTCCCGTACTTGGGTTTAAGGCCTTCCGCGAATATTTCTGATATTATTTCCCTGAATGCTTCCGCAGTTTCCCCTTCATCATCAGAGTGTTTTCTGAATATTCCGCTGAAGTCAATTCCGTTTGAGAGAAGATATTTTATGGTTTCGTGGTGAAGATTTTCTTTGGATGAAAAATGATACATGACAGTGTTCAGGGAGACTCCTGATTTTTCCGCAATCTCCCTTATCCCCACCGCGTCTTTCCCTTTATCCGCAAACAGAGCCGCACTCAGCTCCAGAATTCTCAGTTTGGTGTCTTTTTTCTTTCTGGCCATTATAAAGATTCCCCCTCAAAAGCATAACAACTTTCCCAGCTTCAGTGAAAAACAGGAGTAAATGGCGGGAGCAAGCAAAATTATACTAGGAATTATGTATTTTTTAATATGGCAAAAAAGGGGACGGCAGGCAAGACTAAATTTATTCGATATAATTTTTTTTACATTTCTTAACAGTAGACGCACCTGTAATGTTTAATAATAAAAGTGTTTTTTTCTTATTCCTAAGACCCGGGCGGGCATTATTGTATTTGGTAAGTTTTTATTAAAACTACAATAATCCCGACCTGCAGGCGTATGTCACAAGAGAGGCGGAATTGGACAAATTTAATTTCTGAAGCATTTTGTTTCTGTGGGTGTCTACTGTGTTCTTGCTGATAAACAGCTCTTCCGCTATTTCACGGCTGGTTTTTCCGGCCGCGATAAGCTTTAAAACCTCGCACTCTCTCAAAGTAAGGTTTCCGTTATTGCTGCATGAGCCTCCGTTGCTTTTTGTTTTCAGAATCCTTTCCAGATTGCTCCTTGTCAGCTCTGTATCATCTTCGATAAAAAGCAGATCACTGACGTTATATTTCTGGACAAAGTAGTTCAAAAGCGGATTATCTTCAGAAACAATGAAAATAAATCTGGCAGTTAAAAATGTTTCCCTGACCATGGCGACGAAATCATCTGTCGTTCCTCTGGAAAAAATATCAATAATTACAATTTCCGGGGTTATTTCCTTGATTGAAATCTGCACCTTTGTGCTAATTGACTCAGATGCAAGGCAATTTAAGCCTAAATCAACCGCCATAGCCGCAATGGTTTCCCTATATACGGTATTGGCACTGAATATTATAAAATTTTTCATACCCCACCAAAACATAAAATGCTTTTCTGCTTAAAAGATAGATGTATTCAAGATATGTGTAAATCCTCAAAAAACTGTATTTTAACATAATTTGTTAAAAAACAGGCAAATCAGCGTCAGTTTGAGCACAGGGATAGAATGAAAGGCACAAAGCCTTGAAAAGAAAAGACAAATATTCTCACTGCGTGAAATAAGGTTCGTTTTATTCTGCTTCCCTATCGGCAGGGGGAAAGGAAAACAGGTTAACTAAAAATTTAAAGATCGTTCATGATATCGTTCATTTCGATAACGCTTGCCAGATTAAAGTCCGCTGAACGGAGATCTCTGACGGCGGCGTCTATTTTACTCTGTTCACCGTTAACCCTGATCACCACGTCCCTTGCTCCCCCTTCCGTGTTTTTAAGGAAGAATGTCGCCAGACTGACAATATTCAGGCCGTGACTGTCGATAATTTTTGTCATTTCAGCGAGGGCTCCTTTTCTGTCTTCAAGAAGAATCGCGATCCTTGTGCTCTGGTGGGAAAAGCCCATGGATTCAACAAATATATCAAAAAGATCCACTGCTGTGATGATGCCTGCCAGTTCACCTGCGTCATTAACAACAGGCAGACCGCCGAACCGTTTGTCCCGGAGGATCAGAGCCGCTTTTTCTATTGGTGTTTCGGGGTGCACCGTAATAACGTTCACATTCATAGCATCTTTTACCAACGTTTTGGCAAGAAGACGTTTAAGTTCGTAAACATCAAGGGAGCTTGCTCTGGACGGAGAGTATTCTTTTATATCCTTTTCTGTGATGATGCCCGCAAGCTTATTGTTCTCCACCACGGGAAGACGCCTGATGCCGTTCTCTTTCATTATGTGTTTGGCATCAAGAATTGTCTCGTCCGGGGAAATGGTGATAACTTCTCTTCTCATCCAGTTTTTAACAAACATAAAAGACCTACCTGCTCTTGAACTGTTTCCGGATATCCCGGACAATGGTTTCTGAAATAGTATCATCAACTTTGATTTCAGGCAAACGCAATCCGAAAGTCTTGTAAAATGAAGCGCTGAAAGTTTCCGGATCCCCTCCTGAAACGCTGAGGCACATTGTGTCCCCGCCGTCAGGGGCATTGAAAATATCAAGTGCGCCTGAAATGCCGTGTTCCGAGCAGAGTTTTTCGAACACCCAGAAGTGAATAAAAACTCCCTTGAACTTCACTGACGAGTCCGCCCTTCCGAAAATTCCCGCCAGACGGCCGTTTTCGATAAAGGAGAGATCCCCTGTGGCAAGGCGTATGAAAGGCGTAGTTCCGCTCATAAAAGTAACCGTAACCTCGCCCGTTTCACCTTCTGAGACAGGTTTTCCGTCCGCATCCAGTATCTCAATAAACAAAGCGTCGGTATCAGCCTTCATGCCTCTTGCTCCCGCCGTTTCATAGGCAATAAGCCCTGCCTCTGCGGTTCCGTAGGCCTGAAAAGCCTTTATGCCGTGTTCGGCAAAGAGCACAGCCTTGTCATCCTCTGTGAGCTTCTCCGCCATGAGAAAAGCCTTCTCAAGCCTCCCTCTGCCGGCAAGTTTTTCAAGGCATTTGAAAAGATAGGTTCTGGTTCCCACAAATGCGTTGGCATCAACGGCGAGAATCGTCTCCGCGCCCTTGTCGCTGTCTGAGGGGCCGAGAGGATAAACCGCGCATCCGCACTTCTCGCATGCCTCGTCCACCATGTCACCCGCTGGGCTGCCGTGGTATGAGAAGGTATTGACCGCCACATCCCCGTCCATGAACCCGGCGGCTTCCAGCGCCTTATGAAACCTGTAATGCTCAAACCTATCACCCTTAACGTTATACACGGGTCCGGGAGAAGTAAAAATTTTGGAGACATAACCGCCGGAAAGAATCAGCGGCAGAAGTGAACCCCCGCTGTGCATTTCAGAAAGCTTCTGTTTCGTGAGCGGGTTTATAAACTGAAAGGTTTCGTAATCCTTCACAATGGAGGGCGATATTTCAGAGCGTACAAAAGCATCCTGCACCAGCGGATGGGCGGAGTTTTCCCTTATAAATGCCAGAACACGCTGAAAATCGCCTAGGAAAGCCATCTCTTTCTTCTCCTGTAGTGTTTTACCTCACGGAAGCTTTTCTTTTCAGAAAGACCGAGGTAAAACTCCTTAACATCATCATTCGCCTTGAGCTCTTCCGTTGTTCCGTCCAGAACAACACGCCCGTTCTCCATTATGTAGCCGTAATGAGCGGCGGAAAGAGCCATGTTTGCGTTCTGCTCAACAAGAAGAATGGTTGTACCCTCCTCCCTGTTCAGGGTGGTTATGATATTGAAAATCTCCTTAACCAGAAGCGGGGCAAGACCGAGAGAAGGTTCATCCATCAGGATAAGCTTAGGCGCGGCCATTATTGCTCTGCCTATGGCGAGCATCTGCTGCTCTCCTCCGCTCATGTAGCCCGCAAGCTGGCTCCGCCTGTCCTTGAGGCGGGGAAAGTAGTTGTAGACACGTTCAATCCCTGTGGAGACAGTGTTTCCCGGGCGTGTGTAGGCACCGGCGATAAGGTTTTCCTCCACCGTGAGGTCTTTGAAAACCCGCCTGCCCTCCATCACCTGAAAAATGCCCGACTTCACAATATCCGCCGCGTCTTTCTTATCGATCCTCTGTCCGTCAAACCAGATTTCCCCATCGGTTATTTCGCCGTCATCAGGGCGCAGAAGACCGCTCACCGCTTTAAGGGTGGTGGTTTTGCCCGCCCCGTTAGAGCCGAGCAGGGCGGCTATTCTGCCCTGCTCCACTTCAAGGGAAAGTCCTTTCAATACAAGAATAACGTCATTGTAAACAACTTCTATGTTGTTGATTTTAAGCATCAGTCCGCCGATATGTAGTCAGTAAACGGCACAAGCTCTCCGCCTTTAACCTGATACAGTTTAAGCGCACGCACGCCTTTATGGCTCTGCGGAGTAAACGTAACGGGTGCGGTAAGTCCCATTGTGCTGAAGTTTTTCATTGTTTCCAGAGTCTTCTTGATGTTTTCGCCGCTGTAGTTGCCGTTTGCCATTTTAAGGCCGTTGAGCAGAACGTACATTGAGGAAAAGCCCTGAATATAGTTAACTTC
>JBFWJG010000110.1:0-5203 GCA_050253335.1 Deferribacterales bacterium
AGACTTTGTCATTTGCAACCTCCCCTTATTAGGGTGTCTTGATGGAATTTTTTAATTTACAATATTATATCCAATGCCTTATAAAGTGTAAAGTCTAATTGGGCAAATATTTATGCAATTATTTCAATTAATGTTTTTTTAACAGGCGGGTTTTTGTGTCGGTTTTCCTCAAAAGCGTAATGAAGTCGTCCTTCGGGATATTTACAAGCCGCATTTTCGGACTTATCAGAGACATAGCCGTGGCGGCATTCTTCGGTGCGAACGCACTTACCGATGCTTTCTTTGTCGCATACGCGATACCCAATCTTTTCAGGGCGTTTTTCGCTGAAGGCGCGCTTACCTCGGCTTTTATACCTTTTCTTAGTGATAATATGGCGGCGGACAGAAAAAAGGCCTTCTCATACATAACCAGCATGATGGTTGTCCTTTTTGTTATGGTCTCCTCTATTGTTATTCTTATAAGCCTCTTCCCTCAGCAGATAATTTTCCTTTTCATGCCCGGCTATCACGGTTCAGCGGAAATAATAGCCACAGCGGGGGATATGCTCCGGCTTGTTATGCCTTATCTGATTTTTATAACCCTCTGCGGTCTTTTCACAGGGTATCTTTATCTGCACAATTCATATTACGTGCCTTATTCCTCAACCGCACTGCTTAATATATCAATGATAGCCGGTGCTTACGCGGGTTATAAACTCGGCGGAAACATAATGTGGCTCTGCTACGGCGTGATTCTGGGCGGTGCGCTTCAGCTTCTTTATATTTTTGCGTATTCCCTGAAAAAAGGATTCCGCTTCCGGTGGGACGGAATACACCCCGATGTCAGAAAAACATTCCGTCTTCTTGCTCCTTCCCTTGCGGGTCTGGGCATAAACCAGCTTTATTTTACTCTGGGCAGAATTATAGCCTCTTTCCTAGCGGCGGGGAGCATCTCTTATCTGTATTATGCAGACAGGATTTTTCAGCTTCCGCTGGGAGTGTTTTCCATTGCGGTGGGGGCTGTTTCGCTGACGGAGATAAGCAAGGCGAACACAGCGGGTAATTTTTCATATCGTAATACATTGATAGACAAGGCATTTATTGCTATATTCGTTATAATAATGCCCGCTACTCTGGGGCTTGTTCTTCTGGCGGATGAGATAACCGCTCTGATATATGCCCGAAACCAGTTCACGGGCGTTGATGTGTACAACACGGCTCAGGCGCTTGTTATGTTCAGCGTGGGGATGATTTTCTTCTCATATGTCGGACTTCTGGCGAAGGTTTTTTTCTCTGAGAAAGATATGCGCACTCCTGTGAAGGGTGCGTTTATCGGGCTTTGTGTTTACGCTGTTTCGAACCTTCTGCTTATCAAGCCTTTCGGACACGCGGGCATTGCGCTTGCATCCGGTGTTTCCGCCTCCGCCAACTCTTTTTACCTCTATTCAAAGCTCAGAGGCTACAGCTTTAATTTCAGGGGGAACGCCGCTCTTTTAGGGAAGATTATTTTTGCCTGTTTCGTCATGGGGGCTTGTGCTCTGGGGCTTTCCGCAGCGGGAGTTCATCTTCTCATTAACATGGGCGCTGCTGCGCTGCTTTACTTTGCGACTCTGAAGATAACCGGCGTCAATATCAGAAAGGTGCTCAGATGAAACTGTGCATACAGAGAGTCAGTTCGGCTTTTGTCCGTGTGGACGGAAAAACTGTTGCGGAGATCGGACGCGGACTTCTGATTCTCTTCGGAGCGGAGAAAGGGGATCGGGAGGAGTTTATAGATTTTCTGGCGAAAAAAGTCTGCGCACTGCGTGTTTTTGAGGATGAAAACGGAAAGATGAGCCTTTCCGTTAAAGATACAGACGGGAGTGTTATCGTAGTGAGCCAGTTCACTCTGGCGGCTGACTGCCGCAAGGGGCTGAGGCCTGATTTCGGAAACGCTCTTGAGCCTGAAAAGGCAGAGAAATATTATGAAAAATTTGCTGATTTATGCCGCGCGGAGCTTGGTGCGGATAAAGTCGGCACGGGTATTTTCCGTGCGGAGATGGAAGTGGGGCTTGTAAATGACGGCCCTGTGACTATAATTTTAGAGAAAAGTATATAAGGCGGGTGACTGATGAAACTTGAGCATATGGTGGTGAGGCCTCTTTTTGTAAACTGCTTTTTCCTTACGGATGACGAGGGCAGGCTTGTGATCTTTGATCCGGGCGGGGATGCTGAACTTATTATAGATAAAATAGAAACCGAGAATCTGAAGCCTGTTATGATCATGAACACCCACGGCCACTTTGATCACATAGGCGCAGTGAGCGAACTTAAAGAAAAATATAAGATTCCTTTTTATATACATAAGGATGACGAGTTTCTTCTCGGCCAGTCAAGGAACCATGCGGCTCTCTTCGGAGCTGAGCCTGCCCCTGTACCCACTGCGGATGTGTACGTTAAGGACGGTGACGAAATAGATTTCGGCGACGGAAAGATCAGGGTGCTCCACACCCCCGGACATACTCCGGGCGGGGTATGTTATTTTATCGAGCCTGTAAACGCCGTTCTCACCGGTGATACGCTTTTTTGCGAAGGTGTGGGGCGCAGCGACTTCCCCTATGCGGATCACACACAACTCATTGAGAGCATTTTCGATAAACTGCTCAGTCTGGACGATTCCGTAACGGTGCATCCCGGGCACGAGGAATTCAGCACCATCGGCTGGGAGAAAAAGAACAACCCTTACCTGAAAAGACTGTGAAACAGCTCGTCCATGCCTGTTTTGCCGTAAAAGGGACAGGGTCTCCTGCGGTTATTGACTTCCGTATTAAATATGATAATATGCTTTAATAATGAACACATTAATAGTAGACACTTCGGGTGATATGCTTTTTGCCTCGCTTGGTACTTCCGGCGGGGCTGTTTTGGCTGAAACCGGAGTGAAAATGAAATCAAACATTAACGAGAACCTTCTGAAAACCGTTGATTTTCTCTTGGAATCTTCGGGAACTTCTCTCAGTGAAATTGAAAATTTTTATACCATAACCGGCCCCGGTTCTTTTACCGGCATAAGGATAGGCGTTTCAACCATGCTCGGACTTGCCTCCTCCATGGGAAAAACGCTGAAAGGGATTTCCTCTCTGGATGCCTATGCTCTTGTCTGCGGGCAGGAGACTGTTGAGGTCTGGGCTAAGCTCAGGCTGAAAAGTTTTGTCAGAAAAAGCTATGACTTTAAAAATATGGTATTTTCTGAGTATGAGACTGTTAAGCTTGATGATGAGGGCTCCCTTGTCCATGTCGTAAACAGAGAGCAGAAAAGCAGCTACAATCTCACTCACGCGGTAAAACACACACACTTTGCTGAATTCGGATGCGGCTATGAGCCACTGTACTTCAGAAAATCCGAAGCGGAAATAAACTTTGATCAGAGACGTGCTTGCGGATGATCTTGAATCCGTAACAGAAATAGAAAAGGCATCTTTTAAAAATCCGTGGACAAGGGAAGACTTCGAAGCGGAAATAGACAGAAATCGCAGTATCTTCAAACTCATGGAGTTTGACGGGGAAATCTGCGGTTATTTTGTTGTCTATACGGTTCTGGACGAATCAGAGCTGGCAAATATTGCCGTTTCCCCGAAACACAGAGGGAAGGGCTGCGGAAGGCTGCTTCTGGCAGAGGCTGTGAAAGCGGCGGACAAGGCTTCCGTGATGTTTCTTGAGGTTGCGGTGGATAACTTTTCCGCCGTAGGTTTGTATGAATCTTTCGGCTTTGAAAAAGTCGGTTATATAAAAGACTATTACGGTCACGGCAGCGATGCGTATATTATGAAGCTCAGCATTATTGACGAGGTGAGAGATGTTGAAAAGCAATACTGAACTTATTGACAGCATTAAAAACGACAGCCCGGAGTTCAGAGAACTTTTTAATGAGCACATAAGAATGGAGCAGGATCTTGAGGCTCTGCTCAGTTTGAAATATTATCCGCCTGAAGTGGAAGCAAAAATAAAAGAGATTAAAAAGCAGAAACTCATCGGAAAGGACAAGATGGAGAGAATCGCCTCTGAATACCAGAAGCGCTTCTCCTCAAACTGAAAAAAATACAGAGGGTAATGATGGATCAAAAGAAATATGTGTTTACTTCCGAATCAGTAACGGAAGGGCACCCTGATAAGATTGCAGACCAGATTTCCGATGCCATTCTTGACGCCATGCTCACTGACGATCCCATGAGCAGGGTCGCCTGCGAAACTATGGTTACAACAGGACTTGTCATAGTCGCCGGAGAAGTTACCACCAGAACCTATGTGGACATACCCGGTGTGGTGAGAGAGACAATAAAAGAAATAGGCTACACCAGAGCCAAATACGGTTTTGACTATGAAACCTGCGGTGTTATCTCCACCATAGACAAACAGTCTCCCGATATCGCAATGGGCGTGGACACAGGCGGCGCAGGAGATCAGGGGCTTATGTTCGGTTTCGCGTGCGATGAAACCGAGGAACTCATGCCTCTGCCCATCATGCTTGCCCACAAACTCACAATGCAGCTTTCAAAGGTGCGTAAAAACGAAGTTCTCCCCTACCTCAGACCGGACGGAAAATCTCAGGTTACAATAGAATACGACGGTTATAAGCCTGTGAGAGTTGACACTGTTGTCATTTCTTCCCAGCACTCCAATGAGGTTAAGCTGAAAGATCTGAGAGAGGATATAATCGAAAAAGTCATCAAGCCTGTGATCCCTGCGGATCTCCTTGACGAGGAACACATAAAATACCACATCAACCCCACCGGAAGATTTGTCATAGGCGGCCCCATGGGCGACTGCGGACTTACGGGAAGGAAGATCATTGTTGATACATACGGCGGTGCCGGAAGACACGGCGGCGGCGCATTCAGCGGAAAAGACCCGTCCAAGGTGGACAGAAGCGCGGCTTACGCCGCCAGATGGGTTGCCAAAAACATAGTTTCGGGCGGTTTTGCCAAAAGATGCGAAATCCAGATTGCCTATGCCATAGGCGTTGCCGAACCTGTTTCAATAAACGTAAACACATTCGGCACTGCATCAGTTCCCGAAGCGGAAATAGAAAAAGCAGTGAAACAGGTTTTCGACCTCACCCCCAAAGGGATCATGGAAGCTCTTGACCTGAGAAAGCCGATTTTCAGGAAAACCGCCGCTTACGGCCACTTCGGCAGAAGCGAATTCTCCTGGGAGAAAACCAACAAGGTTGACGAACTTAAAAAAA
>JBFWJG010000111.1:0-5192 GCA_050253335.1 Deferribacterales bacterium
AACGGGGTAAGGCTCTCCTCTGAGAACAGCCTCACGGAATCTTATCCAGCTTCCGTCCTTCTCACCGAGGTAGGCAACGGAATCAAGGGGAAGACCTGCTTCTTTCCTCGCATCGTCCGGCAGATTGTTGTCAAACTCGCCGAATGATTCAACATCAAGCCTTTCCTCAACCATGTCATAGAAAGGATACATAACATCGGGAGTTTTAAGCGGAACGCCCGCTTTGGGGACTATTCCGCCCGGAACATCCCAGCATCCGCAAAGGGCGGGGAGGATCGCACAGGCTCTGCGGAAGGCAACGTCATCCACATACCAGGATGTTCTTCTTCCGGGATAGACCACTGAGCGGGGGGCATATTTTGCAAATTCGCGGGCGCACCACCTGATCTCGTCAGCGGAGATTTCACACTCTTTCTCCGCCCACTCGGGGGTGTACTGCTGAACATGAGCCTTGAGATCCTCGAAACCTTCGGTCATATTCGCCACGAACTCTTTATTATAAAGCTCTTCATTGATTATCACGTTTATCATGCCGAGCATGAAAGCCATATCTGTGGCGGGTTTGATGGGATACCATTTATCTGCCTTGGCTGCGGTGTTCGTGAATCTGGGATCCAGAACCACAAGCTGCTGACCTTTTGGTCTGTAACGGAGGAAGTCCATTGAATCGGGCGTAACGAGCGCCTCTGCCCTGTTTGCTCCGGGCATTACGACAAACATAGCGTTAGCCAGATCCGCGTCCGGATAAACTCCGTAAACTGAAGACCAGCCCTGTATTGTGGATGAGAGACAGAGTGAAGGGTGGCGGACTGTATTCAGAGAGCCGTAAGTCTGCGCAAGCATATGAAAGCTGCCTTCCTGAAGCCCTTCTGAGGAGAAGAAAGCAACGGATGAGCGGTTCTCATATTTTGTTTTGGCCTCGGCAAGTTTCTGGGCAACTATCTGAAACGCTTCTTCATAGGAGATTTTTCTCCATTTATTCTCGCCTCTTGCGCCGTCCCTGATGAGCGGCGTTTTAAGTCTTTCGGGGTTATAGGGTTCTTCAGCGCCCGCGTTGCCTCTGGCGCAAAGCATTGCGCGGCTTTTAAAGAAATGGGGGTTAGGGTTCAGCTTTTTGATGCGTCCGTTAACCACATGGGCATAAAAACCGCATTTGTTAACGCACATTTCACAGGATGAGGCTACATGCTTTTCGCCTTTTTCCCCTGTCTGCGCATCACCGTGTCCGCTTTCCGCAACTGCCTTGAGAGATGAAAGATTCGCCGCCGCAACTGCCGCCGCGAATGCCCCTCCGGAAGCTGCAAGAAACTTCCTGCGACTGAGCTTCATATTATTGGACCTCCTGTTATATCGCTAATTTCCGACATATTTGTTTACTAACCGACTGCATATTGCATACAATATACATTATATATCTATATCTATTTTATTTAATATTCGCAAGTGCAAATATTTATTTTCAAAACGCTGTCACAATTGCTATCTAAATACTGGGAAAAGACTTTATACTCTGCATAACCGGATTTGAGGGTGGAAACAGGAAAGGAATTTAAAACACAGCCGGTCATTTTCCGCCTTTTTTAAAAAGCGGGAGCCGAATCGGCCCCCGCATGAAAAATTTTAGAAACTGTAAGTGAATGATCCGTAGAATTTCTCTACCTTATCAACAACGGGCATCATAGCGTGAAGACCGTTTACATCATCAATTTTGGTGGGCGCGCCCATGGGGTTGCCGCTGCCTGTGTATTCATAGTCGAAGTACTGATAGCCGAGTGTGGCGAACAGTTTGTTGCCCACTATAGGCTGGTGGTAGTAAACTTCGTAAACCTTGCCTCTTACCGCAAGCTTGCTGCCTACGAGATCATCCTCGCCCGCAGTGAAGTTTATCCAGTTTTTGCTTCCCTGGTTGTATTCAAAGCCGAGCTTGCCGCCGGTGAAGGGAAGGTCGGGAGTTGTCACGCCCACCCATATCATGTCGCCGTGCTTGCTGCTGTCTGAACCGAGAAGCCTGTCCTGATCCATAAACTGGAACATGGGGTTGTTTGATCTGCCGTCGGGGTGTGTCTGGCTGAGGTTATATGACGCGAACCAGTTAAAGCCGTAGTTCTCACCCTGAACAAGGAAGGCGTGCATTTCGATGTCGCCTATTTCCGCTGTGGGCTCAAATCTTGAAGCATAACCGCCGTAGTTGGGGTTAAAGGAATATTCGTCATACTCGCCGTCCATGTTGTAGTCCTTGCCGCTTATGTAAAAGGGCATGGCCACCATTCCGGTGAAGCCGTCTGTAACGCCGATTCCTCTGGCGTAGTTGTACCAGACTTTGTACTGTTCATCGTCATAGAACTTAACAATGATTCCGCCAAACTCGACATCGTCAACATTCGGGTTGGAGATGAGGCCGTTGTTTGCTGAAAGAGCGTTCGCAGTGCCCCACTGGCCTTCAAACCCTTTGCCGTAGCAAAATTTGATGAACGAGCCGGGAACCCACGCGTCAAAATCGAACTGGAGTGACGCTCCGTCAAAGTTCCACTGGATAATTGAAGCCACGGGAGAACCCCCGAGAACGGAGTTCTCATGGTTTTCATAACCGGGACCGTAAGTTGAGGGGCGGCGTCCGAATGAGAAGTGATACCCCATGTCGCCTATGTTGTTTTTATAAACAAAATAGGCTCTTTCAACATGCACGGAGTCATCCGTGGGAACAGCGGCGGAGTTGCCGTCAAGGTACATGCTCTTGAATGTTCCGTCGAAGAACCTGATGTTGTTTGAATCGCCCCATGATTTATACATAACAAGCCTGCCCGCAAAGCTGAGGTTGTTGTTAACCTTGCTGTTGAGGCGGAGGCGGAGTTTGTTTGTGAACATTGAGCTGTTTTCTGTGTCGTATTTTCTGGGTTTGACGCCTTTGAACATCGCCTTGACAACAGCAGCCTCCGCAGAGGAGAGAGTGTTGTCGCTCATAAGGTACGCAAACGCCATCATGTTCGCCATCATCTGAGCCTGAGCAGCCTGAGCGGGGTCATTGAGGTCAAGCCCGTTCATTCCCGCAACAGATATAACAACGTCCTGATAGTCGGTGACGCCGTTCATGTTGTTATCGGGAAGTCCTGTCATACCGGCAAATTCTATCATGCCGTCAACCCAGTCGGTGTTGGCAAAGTTGCCCATACCATCACTGCCGATAAGAGCGCCGAAGTTCATCTGGAATTCCTGAGCCGTTTCAGAGGTTCCCATCAGCTCTGTATAGAGAGCGCCGAATTCCTGCTGATAGTTCTGCATGAACGCATCGTTCCACATATCGCCGTTGGTGTCCCATGCGGAACCGCCTGCTCCGGAAACAAGAGTGTTGTTGAGCCAGAGCCCCATCATATCGTTAGCGTATGCGGGGAGTGCCCTGACATCGCTGTATCCGATGGAGTCAAGCCTTGTTCTCAGCTCAACGCCGAGAGTAGTTTTGTCAAGCGCTGTGTGACGTTCATTCACATCAACACGCTTGCTGATCGTATCGATCTCCGACTGCAGTGCGGTTATCTGATTTTTGAGATCCTCAAGGGAAGGATCCGCCGCAAAAGCAACAGAGACTGACATGAACACTGTTAAAAGCGCAACGAGAAGTTTATTCATAAAACTGCCCCCATAAAAATGAAATATATATAAAGCGCGTTGAAGGGAACGCGTCTTATATCCAAGCTATTGTGCCTTAACGGGCGCAGGCAAAAATGCCCGCACCCGTCCGCACGTTTTTATTAACCGCAGGTTTCGGGCTGGTCGCTGTCCAGAGCGTGACCTTTAAGGTATTCGTACATATCTTCCCAGTCGCTGGGCTGAAGAGCGTCATGTGAAGCGTTTTTAGCCTTGTGAGCTGCGTCGATTTTAGCGTGGTTGCCGTCGAAGAGGGCTTTCCACTGAGCCTGAGTTTTTGAAACAGGAGAAAGATCAGAAGCTTTGCTTCCATCGTGACATGCCGTGCGGCAGCTTTTTTTCCAGGTTCTTTTACCTTTTCTTTCGTTTCCGGCAGCAAATGCAGTCGCAGCAGCGAAAGCAAGGACAAGAGCCACAGTGAGAACCATTACAGCTTTTCTTTTCATACTAAACCTCCAAAAATTAACGGGTTAATACCCTTTTTTAGTTTTTTTCTATCAGCCTTCGAAGATCAGCTCTTCGAAAATATTTTCAGCGTCAGCAAGAAAGCCTTGAACAAGCCCTCCTGCGGTTTTGTAAAAATCCAGTTCTGAGCATTCAATAAGTCTGGATGCGAAAGCGCCGGAAAATACGGGGAAAAAATCCCTCATTATCTCAAGCAGGGCAAAATAACTGCCCGCACCGCACGGAGAGTCGCCGGAGGCTATTTTCTCGGTGAGAACGGAACAGAACTCAAGAACCACTCCGATATGATCCTCAAGCTCGGTCACTGCGGCGCTCATAACAAAGCCTTCCGCCGCCATAAGATCTTTCAGGCGGATCATCTGCTCGCCCCAGAGAAGCTTTTCGTCACTCATCCAGCAGGAAGCGTAAGGATTGGTCTTCATTCCCCCGGGGGCGTTTATGAAAAGGCGCACATACTCATACTCCATCTCACGCCTGTCATGAAGAGAGAGGGTTTTTGAGGTGTATTCGGAAGCAAAGGATTCAAACTCTGACATATATTTTTCAAGAGTGTCGTAAACCGGCTTGTCAGGATACCTGAAAACAAGGGAGAGAAACATAAAGGCGGCAGAGAGACTGACAAGACCGTCTTTATCAGGCTTTGCGCCTGAAATAAGGTTCATGGCGCTTTCATAATTGTTTTCCGCAAATGCGGCTTTAAGACCCGTCATTGAACTCATAATAAAAAAACCTCGGGACTGTGTTCGTATTAATCTATATTATCTATCTGATATTCACCATATTCCAAGATTGGAATATAGCTACTATACCGACCTTTAAAAAAATGTAAAGGGTTTTTTGTATACAATATACATTTCTGCTCACTTGATAAACCATAGCCAAATAATATGTTTTCAGAAAATTGAAAATTCCAATCATAAAAACATGTAACTTTTTAGTCACGTAACTTATTTGTCACAAAAGCATTTAGCTTTTAAATATTTCAGCAATAAAGCATTGTATGGATGATAAAAACTGATATTTAATTCAATAGATAGTAAAGTCTAATAATCAAAATATTATGTTTTTTGAATGAACTTTTTTTC
>JBFWJG010000112.1:0-4838 GCA_050253335.1 Deferribacterales bacterium
TAATGACTATTTCACAAATATTTCTTGCAGTCAACGCATTCTGCGGGTATTTTCCATTAAAGATCCGGAGATGTCCACATGAAAATTATTGATATAATAAATTCAAAACGCACAATATCTTTCGAGATTTTTCCTCCCAAAAAAGAGGAGGCGGAATCCGTTCTTTTTGATACGATATCTCAGTTAAAAAAATACAATCCCGACTTTGTCTCCGTGACCTACGGCGCAGGCGGCAGCACAACCGGAAAAACCGTTGAATGGATACGCAGAACCCGTGTGGACTACGGTCTTGAGGTTATGATGCATCTCACATGCATAGCCGCTACTGATGAGGTGATAAGATCTGTCACCGCCGAGCTTGACTCAATAGGAGTAAAGAATATCCTCGCGCTCAGGGGCGATATTCCGCAGGATATGAATCCGGAGGAGATAAGCAGGGAGTTTGAGTACGCTTCCGATCTTGTTAAGTTTCTGAAAAAAAACGGTGACTACAGTGTCGGCGTTGCCTGCTATCCGGAAGGGCATGTGCAGACAAAAGACATGGACAGAGAGCTGGAACACCTTAAACTTAAACAGGATCTTGGTGCGGATTTCGCCATAACTCAGCTTTTTTTTGTGAACGACTACTTTTACCGGTTCATTGAAAAATGTGAGAAAGCCGGAATAACCATTCCGATAATCGCAGGTGTCATGCCTATCACTAATATATCACAGGTTATCCGTTTTACCCAGATGTGCGGTGTTGAAGTTCCCGTATCCATAATAAGCGCGATGGAAGGAAAAAGCGATGAGGACATGTTCTCCCTCGGAGTGGATTATGCGGTCGGGCAGTGCGCGGATCTCTGGAAAAACGGAGTCAGAGGAATCCACTTCTATACCCTCAACCGCTCCGGCGCAACGGAAGAGGTTCTCAAGAGGCTGTTTTAATGAACATGCCCCATCATACCGAACCCCTCTACAGGCCGCCCAGCGAGGCGGAATCCCTTATATTCCAGATAACGGAAGGCTGCTCATACAACAAGTGCGCCTTCTGCGGCATGTATATTGATAAACCTTTCCGTATAAAACCTTTGGATGATGTTCTAACGGAAATAAACAGAATCCCCGAATCTTATGCCCGCCATGTTCACCGGGTTTTTCTGGCAGACGGTGACGGAGTGATCTACCCCACCGCAGAACTGGCTGTGATTCTGGACGCTCTCACTGCAAAATTCCCCGCGATACGGAGAATAAGCAGTTACGCAGGCCCACAGGCGCTTATGAAAAAGAGCGCGGAGGAGTGGAAGCTTCTCAGGGAAAAGGGGCTCAGGCTGCTGTACTTCGGTCTGGAAAGCGGCAATAACAGAGTGTTGGAACTGATGAACAAAGGGATGAACGCGGACAAACTTCTCCCTAAGGTTCAGATGGTTAAAGAACAGGGGATCGATTTTTCGGTCATGGTGATTCTCGGCGGCGGCGGAAGAGTGCTCAGCCGCGAGCATATGGAAGACACGACGGCATGGCTGAATGCCCTGAAACCTAAGTATGTGTCGCTTCTGACACTTTTTCTCAGACGCAGGCGTGATTATTTTGAGAGCATCGAAAAACCCCGCATAGGCGACCTTATTGACGAGATCAGGCGCTTCATTTCAGGTATTGATGAAGGCGCAATGATCTTCCGCTCCAACCATGTCTCAAACTTCGTGCCGCTTGAAGGTGTTCTGCCTAAGGATAAGGAGAAGCTTCTTGCCCGTGTTGCTCAAACAGAGAAATTTCTCCGCAGTCGGGGTATGCTTGAAAGATACCCTGATTTTTATGAGGAGTTCTGATGATTCTGCTTTTTCCCACGGTGAACGAACTGTACGGCTCGCTGGGTAAGATTATCCTTAATGAATGGAAATACGGCATTCCGTGCGGTGAGTGGCGCGGGATGAGTGTTTTTGTCACGGGAGTAAGCAAAACAAATGCGGCTTTCTCCTCCGCCTTAATCTTCTCAGAAATACGCCCCGAAGAAGCTCTTCTGGCGGGAATATGCGGCGCATACAGGCAAAGCGGACTGAAAACAGGGGATACGGTGAGCATTGTTAAAGATTGGTTTGCGGATGAAGCCCTATTCTTAGGTTCTGATATCAGGCTTTTGACTGAAGAGGGGTTCCCTGTCTGCCAGAATAATTTTACTATTTTTGAAAAAATCCCTGCGGCTGCTGAGGCTGTTTCAAATACTGTCTCTCTCCTTAGTTCGTGTGATTCTCTGGCAAATATCTATTACAATAAGACAAAAGCCTCTGTGGAAAACATGGAGGGTGCACCTGTCGGTTTATCTGCCGCACGTTTCGGTGTTCGTGCAATGCAGGTCAGAAGCGTTTCAAACTACTGCGGGGACAGGGTAAATCAGGAATGGGACATCAAGTCCGCTTTCCGCTCTTTAGCTTCCTTTTTTCAAAGAACATTCTAAAACGATCCTTACCTCTTAAAAACCTGATAAACAATAACTCTTGTGCTATTTTCCAAAGTCTGCAAATCATTTCAGATTATGATAAATCCTGCTCGTTTCCGGTGTTAAAAACCGTAATAACAGTTTAACTGATCTCTTTTCATAATATTGTTATGAATATTTGGATTCCATAAATAACTGGTAGATAAACAAAGAAAAAGTGTTTGATTATATTATGAAAACTTATATTGCCAGTTGACACATATAATAAATTATGTTTTTATATTCGAGCCATATAAGAAAAAAATGGGGGACTTTTATGAAAGAGAAAATCAAAAAGTTCCAGGAGCTTGACAGTATTGCAGAACTGGGAGGCGGCCTGGACAGGATCAAGAAACAGCACGAGCAGGGTAAGCTCAGCGCCCGCGAAAGGATCGACAAACTTCTTGATAAAGGTACTTTCGTTGAGCTCGATAAGTTCGTGGTTCACAGATGCACAAACTTCGGCATGGAAAAAAGCAAGGTCTTCGGCGACGGTGTCGTCACCGGCTACGGAAAAATCAACGGAAGGACTGTCTTTGTTTTCTCTCAGGATTTTACTGTTCTCGGCGGTTCTCTTTCCGAAATGTTCGCCAAAAAAATCTGCAAAATCATGGACAAGGCAATCGAGCTGGGCTGTCCCGTCATCGGTCTTAACGACTCAGGCGGAGCAAGGATTCACGAAGGCGTCATGTCTCTTGCCGGTTATGCCGACATTTTCCTCAGAAACACTCTTTCCTCCGGTGTTGTTCCCCAGATAAGCGCTATCATGGGGCCCTGCGCAGGCGGCGCGGTTTACTCTCCCGCACTTACGGACTTCACCTTCATGGTTAAGGACACAAGCTACATGTTCATCACCGGACCTGAGGTTGTCAAAACCGTTACCAGCGAGGATGTTACCAAAGAGCAGCTTGGCGGGGCAATGACTCACAACTCAAAAAGCGGTGTCGCCCACTTCGCCACAGAGAACGATGAAGATTGTCTTCTTAAAATCAGAGAACTTTTCAGCTTCATCCCCTCCAACAACATGGAGGAAGCACCCATCGTTCCCACCAAGGACGACCCCAACAGAACCGAAACCTCAATTCACGATATAATCCCTGTTGACGCCAACAAACCCTACGACATGCATGAAGTTATCCAGAAAATTGTCGATGACGGCAACTTTTTTGAAATTCAGGAGCATTTCGCGAAAAACATCATCGTCGGCTTCAGCCGCCTCAACGGCAGGACAGTGGGCATAGTCGCCAACCAGCCCGCGGTAATGGCAGGAGCTCTTGACATCGACTCATCTGTCAAGGCTGCAAGGTTTGTGCGCTTCTGCGACGCGTTCAACATACCTCTTCTTACCCTTGTGGATGTTCCCGGCTTCATGCCCGGCGTGGCGCAGGAATACGGCGGAATCATCCGCCACGGCGCAAAGCTCCTTTACGCCTACTGCGAATCCACAGTGCCCAAGGTTACAGTTATCACCAGAAAGGCTTACGGCGGGGCGTATGACGTTCTCAGCTCCAAGCATGTAAGAGGCGATATAAACTACGCTTACCCCACGGCGGAAATTGCCGTTATGGGTCCTGACGGTGCGGCGCAGATTCTCTATAAAAAAGAGATCACCAGCGCCAGCGACCCCGCAGCGCTTCAGAAACAGAAGGTTGACGAATACAGGGAAACTTTCGCCAACCCCTACAGGGCTGCGGAACTTGGCTTCATTGATGAAATAATCCTGCCTGAACTGACCAGGCAGAAAGTAATTCAGGCTTTTGAGCTTCTTGCGAACAAAAGGCAGTCCAACCCGCCCAAGAAGCACGACAACCTGCCGCTTTAAGAGGAGGATGAAATGCCTGATATTAAAAAGATACTTGTCGCCAACAGAGGCGAAATAGCCATAAGGGTTTTCAGAACCTGCCGCAGGCTGGGCATAAAAACTGTCGCCATCTACACCAACGCAGACAGAACCGCCCCCCATGTTAGATATGCTGACGAGGCTTACTGCATTTCCGAATCAGAAACCGACACCAGCTATCTTAAAGCGGATAAAATAATAGAAATAGCAAAGAAAACAGGTGCGGCGATTCACCCCGGCTACGGGTTTTACTCGGAAAACCCCACGTTTGTTCAGCGTCTTGAGGAAGAGGATATTGTTTTCATCGGCCCCTCCGCTGAGCACATAAAGCTCATGGGTTCCAAAACCGGCGCGAGAAACGCAATGGTTGAGGCCGGAGTGCCTGTTGTTCCCGGAACAAAAAACGCCATCCGCGACATTGAAGACGCAATGAAAACCGCGCGAGAAGTCGGCTACCCCATAATGCTCAAAGCTGTTCACGGCGGCGGCGGAAAGGGGATGAGGCTTGTTCAGAGTGAGGAAGACTTCGAGTCATCTTTCCGT
>JBFWJG010000113.1:0-4837 GCA_050253335.1 Deferribacterales bacterium
TGAGAAACGAGGGCGAGGAAGCTTTCGGGCGTGATCCTGATTTCGCGGCTCTGGAAGCTCCTCACAGGAATGTCCACGCACTGGCGCAGAAGATAAAGCATATGCTTGAAAAAAGGGAGAATCCGGCAAATGAGCTTGATTCTCTCCAGACGGAGATTGAAAACTTCATCGGCAGGCTTAATGTGATGATTGATAAGTATTCCTAAGATAAAGGGCTGGTGTTCTGCGGAGGCTTTGTCAGCTTCTGTAGAACACCGCAAGCTCATCCAGCCTTGAAAGACAGCGTTTCAGCTTCTTTTCAAAAGGCGATTCCAGCATAGCCGCCGAAAACAGATCCTTGAGTTCATACTCTGATTTTATGAAAAGCTTGGTGTTGTAATAATAGCAGTGGTCTATCAGGTGGTTGAACCGCAGGGCACTGTTAAGCTCTTTGAAGGGCAGAAGTCCGTCTATGAACATAGCCTCGCAGGTTGAGGGTATCATGAAATATCTGAAAGGGTGGTTATCCTCAAGGATTTTCATGAGCTTGTCAAAATCCGTGCGGGTCTTCGCCTTGGCTTCGCCTGTATAGTTGGTGAAAGCGTCAAAGAAGGATTCCGTCGAAACGTTCCGCTTCCATGTTTTATGCTTTTTGCGGTAGTCTTCCCCTTCCACCACAACGGTTTTAAAGGAGGCGGCTATCACGCCCATCTCCTTCTCAAACCTGTCCACCTGAAAGCGGAGCTTGCCGAGCTCACTCGGCAGTGTGTTCGAAGTGGTTACTATCAGCGTATCTTTATTAACTTCCTTGAAAAAACGCACCATTATAAGGCACATTGCAGGGTCATCCAGCTCAAACTCATCCACGAGAAGCAGATCCAGCTTGGAGAATTCCTCTATGCATTTTTCCACACCGAGGTAATGGAAAAAGTAGTTCATCTCTGAAAAGCTCATGAACGCTTTTTTCATGTCCGTCATGTTGTATGTGGCGCTGAGGAGGTGTGTTTTGCCTATTCCGTAGCTTCCGTCTATGTATATGTTGAGCGGCTTCTGAAAAGCAGGTTTGGGTTTGAAGAACGAAAATCCTTTTTTGACAGGCTTTTCATACTTCTTTTTCATCATCTCGGCTGTTTCTTTCAGCAGATTTTTGATATAGTGCTGAGAGGGGAAATTCTCATCGGGGATGTAGTTGTCAAATGTGCAGCCTGAAAATTTCGGATGCGGCTTCAGATTGGCGAAACATTCCTCTATGGATACATTAAAGCTTATTTTGCTTATGTCGATGTAGTTTCCGGCGCTGGTCAAGGCAATAATCCCCCGTAAATAACAGATTTGGAAAATTAGCGGAAAGGTTTGATTTCTGCAAGTGTTAAATTATAAAAAATCTCCGGAGGAGTGATGGAATCACTTATTAATGCCGCTCTCGAAGCAGGCGAAATTATAAAAGACGGTTTTAAAAAGAATAAAGAGGTTAAATACAAGGGGAGCATTGACCTTGTTACGGAATATGATGTGGCGGTGGAAAACTTTCTGAAACAAAAACTTTCGCCGCTCTTCCCCGAACACGTGATAATAGGGGAGGAATCCTCCACCGGCAGGGAGGAGCCGGAAAAGGCAATCTACATAGACCCCATAGACGGAACAACAAATTTTGTTCATTCTTTTCCGTTTGTCGCAATATCAATCGGGTTTTATGAAAAAGGCGAGGCGGTGCGCGGCCTTGTTTACAATCCCGTGCTGGGTGAAATGTTCTGCGCTGAGAAGGGAGCGGGTGCGTTCCTCAACAATGAGCGGATACGTGTTTCAGAGACGCAGGAAACAAAAAAGTCGTTGATCGCCACAGGCTTTCCTTATTCAATTGTTGAAAGCAGATGCCCGGACGTGCTCTCTATGCTTGGCAAAGTTCTCCGCAATACCAGAGGTATACGCAGGGCAGGCTCAGCGGCGCTGGATCTGTGTTATACTGCTAAAGGAACTTTCGACTGCTATTATGAGTTCAACCTCAAGCCTTGGGATGTGGCGGCGGGGATATGCATTGTTCAGGAAGCGGGCGGAAAAGTCAGCGGTTCGGACGGCGGAAAGCACAGCATAACCGGAGATTTTATAATCGCTTCGAACGGGCTTGTGCATGAAAAGATGCTGGAACTCATAAAATGCTGAAAATAACTGAGGCTGTTTGATTATTTAATCGCCTGTTCAGTGACAATTTACTTATTTCAGTTATCGTGTTAAGTGTGCCGTAATTAATTTTAATACGGCTAAAATTACTTTGACTTCATCAGAACGCCGTGTTAACTTTTGCCATAATTCATTTTCTGCGGCCGGCTCAGCCGCTTATGGTTAAGGAAGTATATGGAAAAGAAGCCTTTATTGAATGTGGACAACATCTACCTCAGCTTCGGCGGCATACAGGCAATAGCCGGAGTCCGGTTTCAGGTTTACGAGGGTGAAATATTCTCCATCATAGGCCCCAACGGAGCGGGGAAGACAAGCATTCTCAATACAATCACCGGCATTTACCCGCCCACCAAGGGAAAAATCATCTACGACGGAACAGACATAACAAATACTCCTGTGCATAAGCGCCCGCAGATGGGCATTGTGCGCACATTTCAGAATCTTGAGCTTTTCAAGGGGATGACAGTTCTGGACAACCTCATGCTCTCACGGCACATTTTCATAAAATACGGGCTTTTCTCCTCAATGCTTTACTTCGGTAAGGCACGCAAAGAAGAGATAGAACACCGCAAAAGGGTGGAAAAGGTTATCGACTTTCTCCGCCTCACCCATATTCGCAAAAAGCATGTCTACGAGCTCTCCTACGGCCTCCAGAAGAGGGTGGAGCTTGCCCGTGCCCTCTGCCTTGAACCGAGGCTTCTTCTCCTTGACGAGCCGATGGCTGGTATGAACAGTGAGGAGACGGAGGACATGGCAAGATTCATCATAGACATCAATGAGGAGGCAGGGGTAACCGTAATCCTCATTGAGCATGACATGAAAGTTGTCATGGACATATCAACCAGAGTTGTCGCCGTTAACTTCGGTGAAAAAATCTGCAAGGAAGGCACACCGGAGGAGATTTCATCCCATCCGGACGTGATAGCCGCTTATCTCGGGGAGGAGCAATGGGTTTAGACAGGACTCTTCCCTATTATCTGTATAAAAACTTCATGGAACAGCCCGCCAAGACCGCAGTCCGTGAGAAGGACTTCGGAATCTGGCAGGAGTCGGACTGGAAGGAATATGCGGGCAATGTTGTCAAGCTTGCGCTGTACTTCGAGCATATCGGCATAAGACCGGAGGACAGGGTTGCCATAATCGGCGACAATAAGCCTGAATGGGTTTATGCGGAGCTTGCCGCACAGCTAGTGGGGGCTGTGCCCTTCGGGATTTATCAGGACTCCGTCACGGAGGAGGTGAAGTATCTGCTTCAGACCTCCGGCACATCGCTGGTTATAGCTGAAGATCAGGAGCAGACGGACAAGATACTTGAACTTCTGCCTGAACTGCCCGCGGTTAAAAAAATAATCTACTACGATGATAAGGGGATGTATCAGTATGACGATGAAAAACTGATATATTTCAAGGATATTCTCGCCCGTGAAAAAGTTGGGAGCGAATGGATAAAGCGTTATATGGAAGGGCGGCTCAAAAGCATTTCCGAAAACGATGTGGCTGTGATGTGCACCACCTCAGGAACCACAGGACACCCAAAGCTTGCCATGCTCACCCATAAAAACCTGCTCACAATGGCGGAAAGCCTTGCTGATGCAGACCCTAAGAATGACAGGGACGAGTTTGTCTCTTTCCTCCCTCTGCCTTGGATAGGCGAGCAGATGATGTGCGTGGTCAGCGCTCTGCGCTTCCGCTTCACGGTGAATTTTCCCGAAAGCACAGACACGGTGCAGGCGGATATGAAGGAGATAGGCCCCGATTTCGTGTTCTCACCGCCGAGAGTGTGGGAGAATATGGCATCCACAGTTCAGGTTAAGATAATGGACGCAACGCCGTTTAAGCGTTTCGTATATAATAAACTGCTCCCCGTGGGGTATGAATACGCCGATGCGAAATTCAGCAGACAGACCCCTTCGCTGATGCTTAAACTGCGCTACGCCTTTGCTTATCAGATGCTGTTCCGCAAGCTCAAGGAGCGCATGGGGTTCAGCAACCTCAGAAGCGCCATGACAGGCGGTGCGGCTCTGGGGCCCGACACATTCCGCTTCTTCCACGCTCTGGGCATCAACCTCAAGCAGATCTACGGCCAGACTGAGATTTCGGGCATTTCCTGCATCCACAGAAACAGCGATGTGGACTTCACCTCGGTCGGCGCGCCAATCAAGGGAACAGAGATAAAAATTACGGAAAACGGCGAGATAATTTCCCGCAGTGACGCAGTGTTCACCGGATACTACGGAAACAGCGAAGCCACTGAGGAATCCCTCCGTGACGGCTGGCTGTATTCCGGCGACGCGGGCTATTTTGATGAAAACGGGAAGCTTGTGGTCATAGATCGTATGAAAGATCTCATGCACCTGAAGGACGGAACGAGATTTTCGCCGCAATTCATTGAAAACAAAATAAAATTCAGCCCGTATATCAAAGAGGCGGTCACTCTGGGTGACGGACGGGAATACATAACGCTTATTCTCAATATTGACATGAGCATTGTGGGCAAATGGGCGGAGAACAACAAAATCGCCTATACCACCTACACCGACCTTTCCGCAAAGGTAGAGGTTTACGGCCTTGTGGCGGGGGAGTTGAAGGCGGTGAACGCTCAGCTTCTGCCGGAAATGAGGGTGAAAAAATTTGTTCTGCTTTACAAAGAGCTTGACGCGGATGACGGAGAACTCACCAG
>JBFWJG010000114.1:0-4739 GCA_050253335.1 Deferribacterales bacterium
CCATAGACGGGGATTCTCTGTACGAGGAAGCTTTCCAGAACGTAATCAACAAATGCGTAAACTGCGGAAGCTGTGTTATGGAATGCCCCTCAAATGTGAATATTCCCAAACTAGCAATCGAGGCAAAAGCCATGTACGTCAAAAAGTACGGCGCGGGACTCGATAATAAAATAGTCTCAAACTGCGACCTTCTCGGAAAATATACCCATAAGATAAGCCCGCTGATCACAAAGGCGATGAAGCTCAAACTCAACCGCAAGGTTATGGAAGTGATGACAGGTGTCACCGCGGAACGTCCCTTTGTGGGCTTTGAGGGCAAGTCACTCTTTGAAAGGGCAAAGAACCGTGAATTCCGCAAAAAAGGCGAACTCAGGGTTGTTTACTTTGCCGGATGCTACGCCAGCTACATCAATCCGGAAATTGGCATGGCCACAATGGACGTGCTGGAGCACATAGGCTGTGAGGTTATTCTGCCTGAGCAGTTCTGCTGCGGTATCCCTTTTCTTTCAAAGGGGATGACCGAGGATGCGAAGCTGAGGATCAAAAAGAACCTCGCGAGCTGGGGCAGGGCAATGGAAGAGGCGGACTATGTTGTGGTTTCATGCTCTTCCTGCGGGCTGTCGCTCCTTAAAGAGTGGAAGTTCCTCATGAGCGATTCTCAAGTGGAGGCGGTGAGTAAAAAGCTCATCCATGTCACAGCACTTGTCAATAAGCGCAGAAACCGACTGAGAGTAAAAGAGAAAAATCTGAAACTTTCCTACCATAAATCATGTCATATGAAAGTGCAGGCGGACAACAACTGCTCTGTGGAGATGCTCGCTTCTCTCCCCGGAGTTAAGGTTACAGACCTTAACAGCAACTGCTGCGGAATGGCGGGAAGCTGGGGGATGAAGGCGGACAACTTTGAGCTCAGCGCAAAAATCGGCAAGCCGATGCTGGACAAGCTTAATGAATCCGAAGCCGATTACGGCGTGACGGACTGCCCCACCTGCACTATCCAGATGCAGCATCTGGGCAGTAAAACAGTAAAACACCCGGTTGAGGTGCTCAAGGAATGTTTGGAAGACTGACAGCCTTTCTGCTTGCAAGTGTGCTCGTTTTCGGTTCCGCCCGTGCGGATGAAGGGGACTACCTTATGGGTCTGAACGCCTACAAGGACGGACTGAACAGCATTGCCAGAATGGGCTTTGAAGCCTATCTGGCGGATTCTCCCGATCAGGCGAACAGGCATTATGCCGAATATCTCATGTACCGCATCCTTCTTGAGGATGGGGACTTCGATGGGGCTTACTCATATTTTGCCAAAATTGAGAGCGTGAAAGACTCCCGCTTTGATCAGAATATTATCAAAGGGGATAAGATGCGCTTTCTGATCAGAAAGGACTGCGCAGAGGCGAAAAAAGAGCTTATTTCAGGCACATCTGCCGCCGGAGCCTCGGTTTATACCGAATCATCCTGTCCGATGGATTCCGCCGCCGCCAAGGCTGTCGCCGCCGCATCAAATGATTCCAAAGTGCTCCTTGCCGCCGCAGGGAAGTCTCAGGGCGACCCGAAAGCCGCCGAGGCTCTCTTCTCAGGCATAAATCCCAAAAGCCTCACCGCCGAGCAGGCAAAGTATTTCGGCGTTCTTTTCTATAAAAACGGCAATTTTGATTATTTCTGGAAGGTTTACGGAGTTTATAAAGATGCGGACATGGTTAATCTCGCTCTGGACAGGCTCTGGAATATAAAAGACTACAAGTCCTATATAGCAAGCTTCGAGACAAACCGTAAGAGCTACAGCCTTGAATCCGCCGCTTTCTGCCGTGCTATTGAGTCATACAAGCAGACAGGGGCGGATTTTGACTGTGCCCTTCTGGACGGATGCATCAAGGAGAAAAACGCTGATTTTGCCAGAACAAAAACTGCCTGTCTGATTAAAAGCGGTAAAACATCCCTCGACGCAGATATTGATTCTTTCGGCTCCGCAATTCTGGGAGTATGCGAGTATGTGCCTTATATAATTGATAAAAATCTTTATGACGGCAAATCCTTCGGGGAATTCGCCGCCTGCTCCAATAAATTCGACATAGCGGAACTCCTTTACCGTAAAAAAAGGTTCGGCCGGCTTCTGGAAGTGGCTTCCAAAGGCACGGACGACCGTGATTACTATTATGCTGCCCTTGCCCACATAGGGATGGGGGACAGAAACAAGGCTTCCGCCGCGGCGCAGAAAATAAAAGATGACGAGCTTAAAGCTTATTTAAGCGGGCAGGTAAAATGAAAAAGTTTCTCTTAGGCTTTGTGCTGATCTCGGTTTTTTTCGGCGCCCTGCTTTACAACTATATGTCCGACGAGAGCCACGCCCTCTATGACGAAGCGGTAAAACTCTATGAACAGCAGAAATATTTTGAAGCCCATGAAAAAGTCAAGGAAGCGATGGATAAAAACATTCTCAACCGCAAGGCTATTTTGCTGAAGGCCAAGCTTTATGAGATTGTAGCCGGCGAGGAAAACTACAATGAGGCCTCAAGGCTTTATGAAGAGGCTGTTAATCTGGCAATGCAGGGGAATTCAGAGCAGGCCAGAGTGAATATTCTGCGTGCTCTTGAGCTTCTGGATCAGGTTTCCTCCGCTGTTCCGGCAAAGGAAAAAACCGACAGACTTATTGAGCGCATTTCCCGTGATGCCGAACCTCTTCTGAACAAAGCTCCGGACATAGCGTACCGCAGGGCAAAAAGCCTTTATGAACAGGGGAATTACAGAAGAGCATTCGAGAATCTGGTGCGTCTTCCCGCTCTTTCCCCTGAGGGAAAAGCGATGAAAAGCTCCGCCGCATACAAGGCAGGAATGGATGTCTACGCCAGCCTGAAAGATCTGCCTGATGTCTCAAACGCCGAGCTTTATGACGCTATCTACTGGTTTGAGCAGGTAGAAAGCGGTCAGCCGGATTATTCCGATGCTGCTGAAAAACTGACGGAACTCAGGGCTAGGCTTAATTAATTCCGTTGCGCGCGCACGTTAAAAAATGCTAAAAACACGTCAGATTTCTTTGAGGTAATCTTCATGTCAAACTATGACTTTACAGGCACTAAAGTCCTCGTAGTAGGGGATGTTATGCTTGATAAATATTATTTCGGCTCTGTCCGCAGAATTTCACCCGAGGCTCCGGTTCCCGTGGTGAGGGTGAGGGATACCAAGCTCACTCTGGGTGGTGCGGGGAACGTTCTCAGCAATATAACCCATCTGGGAGCAAAGGGAATTATGCTCTCTTCCTGCGGAAGGGATGATAACGCCGTGACTCTGAGAGGACTTCTGGATGAACTCGGCGCTGAGTGCCGCTTCATCGAGCGTGATCTCCCCACTGTGACAAAGCTCCGTGTAATAGGCGAGAAACAGCAGGTAGTAAGGCTGGATTTTGAAGAGATTGTTCCGGTGAGCCTCACTGATGAATTTAAAAGCTTTATAGATAATGCCGCCGCGGAATGCGGAACTGTTGTCCTCTCGGATTACGGAAAAGGGATCTGCACCGACGAGGTCTGCCGGTATGTGATCGAAAAAGCCGCAGAATACGGCAAGAAGGTTATAGTCGACCCCAAGGGGCATGACTGGAGCAAATACAGAGGCGCGGACATTGTTACGCCCAACGTAAACGAGCTTGCGGAAGCCGCAGGCAGGAACCTTGAGAATGCTGATGATGAAATCACCGCCGCCGCGCGGGAAATTCTGTCCGCATACGGCATTAAGTGCCTTCTCGTCACCCGCTCCCACAAGGGCATGAGCATTGTCACCCCTGACAGCGTGAAGCATATCCCCACCGAGGCGAAAGAGGTTTTTGATGTCTCCGGCGCAGGGGACACTGTCGTCGCAACTCTGGCGGTGTCTTTGGCGAAGGGTTATGAGATGGAGGCCGCGTCATGCACGGCAAATAAAGCGGCTGGCATAGTCGTGAGCAAAATAGGCACTGCGCCTGTGTATATAAACGAGCTTAATGACGAAGGCAGAAGCCACGCGGCAACATCCCTTGATTCCATGCTGCGCATAGCTGAAAACCTGAAAAGAGCGGGCAAAACCATAGTGTTCACCAACGGATGCTTTGATATACTTCATAAAGGGCATGTCACATACCTGAGAGAGGCGAAAAAGCTTGGGGATGTGCTTATTTTGGGTCTGAACACGGATGACTCCGTCCGCAGGCTTAAAGGTGCGTCAAGACCTGTCAACTCCGAAGATGACAGGGCGGAGGTTCTCTGCTCGCTGGAATCAGTAGACTATGTTGTTAAATTCGGTGAGGACACACCCCTTGAACTGATAAGCAAAATACGCCCCGACATACTTGTTAAGGGCGCAGACTATAAAATAGAAGATGTCATCGGCCGTGAACACGCCGGAAAAACCGTCCTCATAAACTTCGTTGACGGGTATTCCACGACATCAATACTTGAGAAGAGTAAAGGGTAACAGTTCCATGGAAGGAACTGCGCCGTGCGGAGCGGAGCCGAACTTGTTTCGGCGCGAGCGTGTGCTGAAAAAACACAGGAAGTAGTTTTTTCAGCTGTTAAGACAGACGGGTATTCCACGACATCAATACTTGAGAAGAGTAAAGGGTAACAGTTCCATGGAAGGAACTGCGCCGTGCGGAGCGGAGCCGAACTTGTTACGGCGCGAGCGAGTGCTGAAAATACACAGGAAGTAGTTTATTCAGCTGTTAAGACAGACGGGTATTCCACGACATCAATACTTGAGAAGAGTAAAGGGGA
>JBFWJG010000115.1:0-4524 GCA_050253335.1 Deferribacterales bacterium
AGAAAAAATAAATAACATCAAACAAAAGCCGGATCTCGGCGAAGCTGACCCGAATATCATACTCCCGAACGGGGACAGAGTGTATTTTTACGCCAATGTATCCAGCCTTCTCGACGCCGAAAGGGCGCGCACCCTGAAAGCTGACGGAATAGGGCTTGTGCGTACTGAGATTTTTTACCTCCAGAATCCCGCGGGCTTCGGTTTCGAGGAACAGGTGAAGACCTACGAGGAAATCCTCTCAATGTTTCCCGGAGATGTTGTTTTCAGGCTGTTTGACATAGGCGCGGATAAGAAAAGCAATCTGGAAATTCCCGAAGACAACCCTGCGCTGGGCAACAGAGGTATAAGGCTTCTTCTGGACAGCAAAAGGATGCTTGAGGAACAGCTCAGGGCGCTTATTGAGGTGTATTCGTCATACCCTTCGCTTAAAATAATGGTTCCGTTCGTCTCCACTCCGGAGGAACTGCGGGATGTGGTGCTCCTCGGCAGGCAGATAGCGGAGGAAAGAGGGGTTAAGGCTCCATCCTTCGGAACCATGATAGAGATCCCATCCGCGGTGTTTTATATCGAAGAACTGGCTGAATACTGCGACTTTTTCAGTATAGGCTCTAACGATCTGTTCCAGTATTTCTTTGCAGTAGACAGAACCAACCCGGCGGTCAGTTCATTATATCCAACTAATAATAAAGCGTTTCTGGCTCTTCTTGAGCATATATACCAGAGAGTGGCAAAGACAGGGCGAAAGCTCGAAATCTGCGGCGAAATAGCGGCTGACGAGCGCATACTCAGCCACCTGATAAAAACCGGATACAGGATTTTCAGCCTGAACCCTTATGTCATCAATGATTTAAGACACTTCGTCAGAAATACTCTTACCTGATAATAAAAAAGCGGGCTGACGCGCCCGCTTCGCTGTTTTTTTAAACCTTTATATCCACATCCAGACCGATGCAGTCCTTATATTTATCCAGCACAGGCTGAACCTCGCCTTCTATGAAGTCCACAACCTGCTCAGGGGCTCTGCCTACGAACTTGGACGGCTCCAGAAGCCTGTCTATCTCCTCACGGGTGAGGGGCACTCCTGCGTGGTTTGCCAGCCTGTCAAGCAGGTCATTGTCCAGCCCTTCGGATTTGACCCGTTTTCCCGCTTCCATGGAAGCCTCGCGGATGACTTCATGCAGTTCCTGCCTGTCGCCGCCGCGCTTTACAGATTCCATTATTATGTTTTCTGTCGCCATGAAGGGCAGTTCGTCCATTACACGCCTGTGGATCATTCTTTCGTAAACCACAAGACCGTCGGTTATATTGTAAAGCAGTTCAAGAACCGCATCCATGGTGAGGAATGCCTCTGAATTGCTGATTCTTCTGTTGGCGGAGTCGTCCAGAGTACGCTCAAACCACTGTGTGGCGTGAGTCATGTATGGGTTCACGCTGAGCGCTATCACATGCCTTGAGAGTGAGCAGACACGCTCACTGCGCATGGGGTTGCGTTTGTAGGCCATTGCGCTGGAACCTATCTGATTCTTCTCAAAGGGTTCCTCAACCTCCTTGAGATTAGCGAGGAGCCTGATGTCTGTGGCCATCTTGTGTGCGGATTCCGCAAGGGAGGCGAGGGCGGCGAGAACTCTTGAGTCCTGTTTTCTGGTGTATGTCTGCCCGGTGATGGTGAGAACCTTGTCAAAATCCATCTTAGCGGAAACTGTTTTGTCCAGCCTGCGCACCTTGTCATGGTCGCCTTCAAAGAGGTGAAGGAAGGATGCCTGAGTGCCTGTGGTTCCTTTCACACCGCGGAAGCGGAGGTTTTCAATGGCGAACTCCAGAGCTTCGAAATCCAGCATAAAATCCTGAAGCCAGAGACAGGCGCGCTTGCCCACAGTGGTAAGCTGAGCGGGCTGAAAGTGGGTGAAGCCGAGTGCGGGCATGTCTTTATACTTCATTGCAAATCTGGCTATGTTATTCATAACGCTGACAAGTTTCTTGCGCATCAGAATCATTGCCTCTTTCATCACGATAAGATCTGTATTGTCACCCACATATGCGCTAGTTGCGCCGAGGTGGATGATGGGCATTGCCTTGGGGCAAACTTTGCCGAAGGTGTGGACATGCGCCATGACATCATGGCGGAATTTTCTTTCCATTTCAGCAGCATAGGCAAAATCTATATTATCAACATTCGCCTTCATCTCGGCTATCTGCTCATCTGTGATGTTAAGCCCCAGTTCCTTCTCTGACTCTGCCAGAGCAATCCAAAGCTTTCTCCATGTGGAGAATTTTTTGTGAGGGGAAAAGAGATAAAGCATCTCTTTGCTTGCGTATCTCTCGTTAAGAGGGTTTGAATAGGTGTTAATGTCCATTTTATATCCTTCTTCAGTATTTTATCAGGTTGGCGGTATCAGTCATCCTTTGATCTTAGCCGCCCATGAGCGGGCTTTTTCTTTTATCTCGTTCTCATCGATAACGGTGATAACACCGTTTTCCATCAGGCATTTGCCGTCGACATACACATCAGTGACATCCCTCTGGCTTGCGGAATACACAAGATGGGAAACCGGATTATACACGGGCGTGACATTGACCGCATCAAAAGACAGAACAAAGAAATCCGCCTTGTAACCGGCCTTGAGCTCTCCGCATTTTTCAAGCCCCAGAGCCTTTGCGGCATTTTTAGTAGCCATATCCAGAACGGTTTTGGCATCCAGAACAGTGGCATCCATGTTAAAAGCCTTATGAAACTTAGCAACGGCGCTCATTTCCCCAATCATATCAATGTCATTATTGCTTGCCTGACCGTCCGTGCCGATGGTGACGTTCATTCCGGCATCCAGCATCTTTTTCACGGGGGAAAATCCGCTGGCAAGCTTCATGTTGCTTTCCAGACAGTGAGAGGTGCACACGCCTTTGCTCCCCATGAGTTCAATCTCCTCATCGGTGGGATGAATGGTGTGAGCGAAGATTGATTTAATGTCAAAAGCGCCGACCTCATTCATAAGCTCAACCGGGGATTTACCGTATCTCTCTGTTATATCGGCTCTTTCAGTTGGTGCTTCCAGAAGGTGGGTATGCAGAAGTATGTCATGTTTGCCGCAGAACTCAACACACTTGTGGAAGTTATCCGGATTAACAGTGTACGGAGCGTGCGGGCAGAGAGAAATATCTATTGTTTCGTGATCCTTGTATTTCTGATAGAGGGCAGCGCCTTTTGATATGTAATCGTCAGCGCCTTTGCCGGTTTTGGTGGGGAAGTCCAGCACCCCGACACCAACAACACCGCGGAGCCCGCATTTGATAAGGGCTGAGGCCACATGGTCGGAGAAAAAGTACATATCATTAGCACACACAGTGCCGCAGCGGATCATCTCCACAGCAGAAAGCAGGGTGGCATCATACACAAAAGAATCCGAAAGCCATTTTGATTCCACAGGCCATATATGGTTTTTCAGCCAGTCCATGAGGGCAAGATCATCCGCAAGCCCTCTGAACATAGACATAGGCAGGTGGGCGTGGGTATTTATGAGACCCGGGAAAACAGCCGAATTTTCCCTGCGGATAACTTCGCATCCGTTTTCCGGTGCAAGGGAAAGACCTTCTATTATATTATCATTTATTATCAGGTATTTGTTCTGCTCGATCTTCCCGTCATAGTAGATCCAGTCTGCGTAGATTGCTTTTTTTGTCATTTCAAACCTGCTATCAGAGGGATTTCCGAAGGCGAATCTATGAAAAAGTCCGCCTGAACAGACCTCAATTTACCATAGCCGTATTTACAAAAGCAAGTTTTTATGCCCGCTCCGGCACCGCTTTCTATATCCGTGTAGTTGTCGCCGATCATAAGGGCGTCATCAACTGAAAAACCCTTTTCCTTCAATATCTCACGAACGGGCAGGGGGGATGGCTTTTTCTCATGGAAGCAGTCAAATCCGTACCAGCCGTCCAGATACTTATCCAGCCTGAAATGACGCACTATGGAATCAGTATATTCCGTTGCCTTGTTGGAAAGCACCACCTGACAGGCTCCTGCGGATCTGAGTTCAGACATCACATCAGTAATTCCGTCATAGGGCTTTGTGGTTTCAACCAGCCTTCTGTTGTAGATTTCCCTGAAGCAGTTTTCTATGTTTTCATTATATTTATCTGGTGATACTGCTCTTTCTATAAGCTTCCTGATTCCGTCACCTACAAAGGTTCTGGTAGTTTCAATGCCGAACTTCTCCAGACCGAACTTATCCAGAGTATCCATAAGCGAGGAGTGAATATCGTCCAGAGTATTGAGAACCGTACCGTCGAGATCAAAAATTATCATTCTAAACATTGCATTATCCGTTAATTTTTTTATTTTAAATTCAAGTGCATAGGATATATATTATATGAGCACGCTGATTTTTTGGAAGTTCAAAATAGAAAAAATAAATAAAAATTATGGGGCATTGTAATGAGGATGTCGAAGAAAACCGAGTATGCGGTGCACAGTCTGGTGATTATAGCATCCGGCGGAGAAAACCACATTCAGCTTGAAGAGCTTGCAGA
>JBFWJG010000116.1:0-4436 GCA_050253335.1 Deferribacterales bacterium
ACTAATTGACAAATAAGGGTAAAAAAAATCGGGGAAACAGGATTTGAACCTGCGACCCCCTGTGCCCAAGACAGGTACGCTACCAAACTGCGCTATTCCCCGATTATTTAAGGAAGGGAACTATACTATTCCCGTTTATCTCTGTCAATAGATAAAAAAAGAGGCGGAAGCACCCTGCCTCCGCCTTCTGTATCCCTTATCAGACAAGCTCTTCGAGAAGAGCCGTCACATCTCTTTTCCGCACCTGCGCCTTTTCGATTTCGGGGTGCATCTCATTGTAGGAAGGCCGCCCCTCAACCTTGTAAAAAAGCCCGATGGGGAGCTTATCCTTTGTTTTGGAGAGGGCAACCGCCGCGTCAGCGTCGGTCACGTCGTGGTTCTCAATTCTGCTGACCCTTTCCTGATAATACTCGTACTGGTATTTTCCGCCGAAGGTCACGCACGGCTGAAAAACATCTATCAGCGCAAAGCCGTTGTGGTTCAGCCCGCCGAGGATAAGTTCCGCAAGCTGTTCGGAATCGCCTGAAAAGCCTCTGGCAACGTATGTCGCTCCGGCTTCGATGGCTATTGCGATGGGGTTCAGCGGCTCATCCACAACGCCGAACGGAGTGGATTTGCTGGGTGAGCCTATCTCATTGGTGGGGGAAGCCTGTCCGGTTGTGAGTCCGTACACCTTGTTATTATGCACAATATAGGTGAGGTCGACATTGCGGCGCATTGCGTGAACAAAATGCCCAACGCCCATGCCGTAGCCGTCTCCGTCGCCGCCGTTTACCAAAACCTTCATCTCAGGATTTGCAAGCCTTATCCCCGTGGCAACAGGCATTGTTCTGCCGTGCAGACCGTGAAAGCCGTATGCGCGGACATGGTTTATCATTTTCCCTGAACAGCCTATGCCAGAGACAAGCGCAAGCTTATGCGGCTCCACTCCGGCTTCTGCGAGGGCTTTCTTTATACCGTTCCAGATGGCGAAGTTCCCACAGCCGGGACACCATACGGGTTTTTGCGTTGTGTTGTAATCCAGTGCTTTCATTTCGCCGCCTCCTCTGCAAAGCTCACAATCTCTTCATTGAAAAAAGGTCTGCCGTCATACTTGAGGAATGTTTTCTCAATGATAATGCCTGTGTTCTCGGCGATTATGCCCCTGAGCTGAGCTGTATAGTTGTTTTCCATAACGCAGAGGTTTCTGCCCTCAAGCATTTTCTTAACCTTTTCCCAGTTAAGGGGGTTTACAGCGGGAAAATGTATGAAATTGAATTTGTCAGTATGTTTCATGGCCTCAAGGAGCATCATCTTCACCGAACCGAAGCAGACGAAGGTAAGCGGTGCGTCCTTTTTGCCGAAAAGCTCAGGATGCGGCATATCATCAATAAGGGGCTGAAGCTTGCGGTAGCGCCTTTCCACCTGACGCTTGCGTACATCCGCCTTGTCGCTCACGAAGCCTTCGTCCGTATGCTCGTTGCTGCTGGCGATATAGAGCCCGCCCTTTGTGCCGGGGATAACGCGCACGCCCACGCCGTCTTTCTTCTCGGCGAAGCGGTTGAAGTAAGCCATGGGCTCTTCTTCATTCCCTTCAAAGAGATAACCTCTTTCGACATCACCCGTTTCGGGCATTTTTGCCGCCATGAAGTGGGACTCGGAGAGGAATTTATCCAGAAGCACAAAAACCGGAATGTGATATTTTTCCGCAAGGTTCAGGGCATCGAATGTGAATTTATAGCACTCCTCCACACTGCCGGGGGAGTAGACAGCCCTGATAAACTCGCCCTGAGAGGCGTTGATTATGTATTTCAGGTCGCCCTGCTCTGTCCATGTAGCCATACCCGTTGCTGGGCCCGGCCTTTGTGAAACAGCGAGAACGATGGGAACCTCGGTTATAGCCGCCAGTCCGAGCCCTTCGTTCATTAGGCTGAAACCGCCGCCCGCAGTGCCCGTCATCGCTCTTGCTCCTGCGAAAGCCGCGCCGACAGCCATGTTTATGCCCGCTATTTCATCTTCCGTATGCTTAACCACCAGTCCGTGCTCTCTGGTGCATTTAGCTAGATAGTGAAGGATAGACGATGCGGGGGTCATGGGGTATGTGCTGAAAAATGTCAGCCCGCCTGCGACAGCGCCGATTGAAACCGCCTCGTTCCCTGTGACATAGAGCGCGGGTGCGCATTTGTCCGGAGCGGGTTTACAGACAACGGAATAACGCTCCTTAACAGATTCGTACCCTTTCTTCGCCGCCTCGATGTTAATTTTGGCGACTTTTTCCTTGTAAGCCGCTGTGAGATTTTTCTCAAGCAGAGAGAAATCAAGACCGAGAAGAGCCGCCGCCGCGCCGAGCGCAACGGAATTCCTCATTATATCCGGTCCTTCAAGTTCCTTCACTATGCCCATGAGCGGAACATCAATCTTTTTGGCTTTGATTCCGTCAGCATTTTTCAGATTGGCGAAATCGCCTATAACATAAGTGCTTTCCTCAAACTTTTCCCTGTTGAAGCATTCATCGGAAAGCGCAACGTACATATCGATCTTTTTGTAGGGAGCGGTGACCTCAGTGTCTCCGAACGCAATCTGATAGCAGTTGTAGCCGCCTCTCACAAGCGAAGGGTACTCAGGGTAGCCGTGTACATGGTATCCGCTCGCCTTGAGGACTTTGGCGAACATAGGACCGGTGGTCATAATGCCGAATCCGGCAGGACCGCCGATTTTCCAGACGTAAACAGAACTCATGGCCTCTCCTTATTTGTTTTGATTTGCTTACTCATTTGATATTATAACATAAAATTTATTGTTTAATCCTCACAACAGGCAGACCCCACTTTTTGCGGAGCGAAATCATTCGCAAAGTGAAAACAAACGATGTAACCAGAATGAAGCTGACGCTTTTATTCACTCCGGCATAATGACACAGGCAGTAGATTATTCCGCCGAGCATAGCCGCACTGGCGTAAATCTCCTTCTGGAGAACAAGGGGAATCTCTTTTGAGAGTATATCCCTGAACATTCCGCCGAAGGTTCCTGTTATTACCCCGAGCATGACAGCACCCGCCCAGCCCACATCATAAGCGAGCCCGACCGAAACGCCCGTCACAGTAAAAACGCCCAGACCCAGAGCATCCATAGTGAGGAAAAGATGCATCTTGCTCTCGAAGTGCCTGTGATAGAAAAAAACTGCGAACGACATAATCACCGAGACTATCAGGTAATTATAATCAGCGAAAATGATAGGCGGGATTTTTCCCACCATAATATCACGGGTTGTTCCGCCCCCGACAGCGGTCACAAGGGCGAGGAAAGTCACCCCGTAGAAGTCCATCTCTTTACGCACGCCCACCAGCGCACCGCTGACGGCGAAGGCGACTGTTCCTATCATGTCCAGAATATACGGTATTGTCATAAGAATATTGTATCAGGACACTTTGTTTTTGAAAACGGGGAAAATATTTATGTGAAATTAAAAAACGGCTGAATAAAAATTGACGCTGCTCAATGTTCTTTTGCCTGAAAATGTACTATCATTCGGGTATGAAGAAGGAAAAGCGGATAATTAAGGACGAAAAGATATTACGCCGTTTCATAGGCGTTTTCTGCCGAGAGAACCACGGCGCAGGAAAGGAGCTTTGCCCTGAGTGTGCGGAACTTCTCGCCTATGCGCTGAGGCGGAATGAGAAATGCCCCCTTGACCCCAAGCCTAAGTGCAAGGACTGCACAATTCACTGCTATAAGCCGGAAATGCGCAGAAAGATACGGGAAGTGATGAAATTCAGCGGTATCTGGCACATTAAGCGCGGACGGCTGGACTGGGTTCTGCATTATTTCTGGTAGACCCTCTTGTCACTCTGAGCCGAAGGCGAAGAGTCTCAAAAGAAACAGACAGAATGTTCAGTCTGATGTTATCAGTTATGAGATGCTTCGCTCAGCTCAGCATGACGATTATTTGCGATCACTCTGAGCCGAAGGTGAAGAGTCTCAAAAGAAACAGCCGGTACATCGCTGCGCACGGCGGCGGCACATCCATGTGCTACCTTTGAACATTTCAACTTTATGCTTATTTTCTTATAAAAACCTCAACTGATACGTGAAGCTGATCCATGGAATCCTTCATGTCGGTGAAGATGGCGAGGAGATCGTTCACGGTGGCGGTGCTCTGGCTCACCATGGCGCCGGAGCTCTGCACCATCTCGTTCACACTGCCGATTGCCCTGTCCCTCTCGTTAAGCGTCTGCTGCATGGCGAGGAAGGTAGTGTTAAGAGATTCGCCAGATTTCACTATACCTTCAAAGACCTCCCTTGTTTTCGCCATGACTTCCGCGCCTTCCGCCACCTTCTCTTCCGTGGTTCTCATATCGCCGAGGATTCCGGTTATGTCAGCGTTGAACCCGCCGATTATATCGCCTATATTTTTAGTGGAATTGCGTGTTTTTTCCGCCAGCTTGCGCACCTCATCA
>JBFWJG010000117.1:0-4407 GCA_050253335.1 Deferribacterales bacterium
CTCTTCCGATCTTACATAATGGATACATCCAAGCATGTTCTGATACTGGGCGCAGGCCCTGCCGGACTGAACGCCGCCAAACTCCTTGCCGCGGAAGGGTTTAAGATAACCATAGTCGACAAAGAGATAGGCGGCAACTACTGCCGCTCCGGCAGTGTCATTTCAAACTCTCTGCTTTACCAGAGCAGGATATTCGCCAACTGCTCGGACAAGCTTCAGTCGCTGGTCAGCGGTGATGAATGCTCCTCACTGAGCTTTGATTTCAGAAAATCAAGAAAACTCACCGAACAGGCAGTGGCAAGAATCAGAAAAGCCCTTGCAGAGGATATCGAAAATCTCGATATAAACTTTGTTTACGGCTTCGGGAAGTTTGCTTCGGAAAACTCGGTCACTGTGACCAGTGTGGACGGCAATGTGGAGATCAGGTTTGACTACTGCGTAATCGCCACAGGCTCTTCCGATATAAACCCCGGGTTAAGCTCCTCTGTTAAGCTTCTTACAGTTTCCAGCATAAATGATCTTGAAAAGGTTCCTTCAAAGATAACCATTCTGGGCGGCGGTTTTGTCGGCTGCGAGTTTGCCACCATATTCAGAAGGCTCGGTTCCGCGGTCACAATTATCGAGGCGAAGGATGAAATCCTCCGCGATATGGATCAGCAGATTGTCAAGAAGCTTGAAGAAAAATTTAAGAAAAACGGAATCGAAATCCTTAAAAATACCAAGGTTGAAAAAGCCGAAAAGGTCGGGAACAAATATATTCTTTTCCTCTCCGGCGGTGTAAAGCTTGAAACAGAAGAGGTTTTTGTGGCTGTCGGCAGGAAGTCAAACACATGCTGTCTTGATCTTGACAAAGCCGGAATAAAGCTTGAGCCGAACGGAAGTCTCAAGCTGAACAAAAAGATGCGCACCACCAACCCGAATGTTTACGCAGTGGGTGATTCCTCCGGCGGAAATATGCTGGTGAGCTGGGCTTACACCACCTCAGAGATAGCGGCGGATGCCATAATCGGAAATAAAACCGCGAAGCCCTGGGAAACAATGCCCAGAGTGCTTTATCTTGATCCTGAGATAGCCAAAGTGGGCTTTACAGAGGATGAACTGAAGGATTACGCAGGTGAGTATGCCTGCATCAAATACAACATATCCGATCTTGAAAAAACCCTTATCAGCGGAGCCCAGAAGGGTTATATGAAAGTGGTTTACGATAAAGAAACCAGAAAAATCCTCGGCTGTCACGTAATAGGCGACGGGGCAGGGCAGATATGCTCCATGTTCTCCCTGCTTATCCAGTCGGGGATTACCATTGATAAAATATCCGACTATGTGTTCAATCACCCCACTTATGCGGAAGTGCTTAATGACATCGCAAGCAAGGTGAAACAGTGATTTTCATCTACAGCTTGATTTTCTGGATATATCTTGCTCTGGTCACCGCAGTGCTTGTTATCGGGGGCATCCCCTCAGTATTTTTCTCAAAACAGCCCTATAAGCTTATGAGCCGCATCTGGGCTTGGATGCTTCTTCTTTATCTCGGAGTCAGGATTGAAACCGAGGGGCTGGAAAAGCTCGATAAAAATACGCACTATGTCTTTATGGGCAACCATTTAAGCTATGCAGACATTTTTGTCCTGCTCCATGTGCTTTCCGAAAGACAGTTTCTTTTCATGGCAAAGAAAGAGCTTTTCAAGATCCCTTTGTTCGGATTTGCCATTAAAAAGATAGGTATGATCCCCATCGAAAGAGAGGACAGGAAGGACGGCTTGAAAAGCCTTCTCAGCGCTGCGAAAAAGATAAGCGAAGGCTATTCCGTTCTGCTTTTTCCTGAAGGCACACGCTCATCCAACGGAAAACTGGGCAGTTTTAAGCGCGGCGCTTTTGTTCTTGCCGGAAGAACAGGCAACAAAATCGCCCCTTTTATAATAAGGGGAACCTCAAATGCCGTGCCTAAGCACGGTTTTCGGGTTTATCCCTTTAAAACCGTTCATCTGAAGTTTCTTCAGCCGATGGACTCCGGCGGAATGAAGGATAAGGAACTTCTTGAACACGTTCGCGGAGTGATGCTGGATGAACTCGGGCAAAAGGATAATACTGGCTCTGGGGAGTAACATAGGCGACAGGGAGCGGAACCTTTCCGATGCCCTGAAAGCCCTGTCTTTTCAGACTGAAATAGATAAAATCTCCTCTGTTTACTCCACCGCGTCCCTGCTCAGGGATGAGCAGGAGGATTACTTCAATATCTGCTGCTCCGGCTCAACCTTTCTGAGTGCGGAAGAACTTCTGGCTTTCATCAAAAAAACTGAAAAAGAACTCGGCAGGGAAAAAACCGCCCGCTGGCAGAGCAGGCTCATTGACATAGACATAATTGATTATGCCGGAGCGGTTCTGGAGTCTGAAAAACTTGTGATTCCTCACAGGGAAATGGCCGCGCGAAGCTTTGTACTTTACCCGCTGAGAGATACCGCACATGATTATGTGCACCCTGTGAGCGGAAGGGGCATAGACGAACTCATTGCGGATTTGCGTGATGATCTGGATATTAGAAAGGTCGGAGAACTTATATGGCGGTAATAACTATTTCAAGACAGTTCGGCTGCGGCGGCGAGTATGTGGCGGAAAAAGTTGCTCAGCAGTTAGGTTTTAAGCTGTTTCATAAAGAACTTATAAAATATATCGCCATTCTCACCGATACTGATGAAGCCAAAGTCGGCAAGTTTGATGAGGAATCACACTCAAGCTTCCGCTCCATTATGTCAAATTATTTTGACGCGGATCTTTTCTCAAACGTTTTCAAAGATGAAAAAATAAACAAGGTTCAGGAAATAGTCAAAAATGATGATAATTTGTCCTTTTTTGACACATATGCCGACCAGGAACCTGTGTTCGACAGCAAGAAATTCAGCTCCATGGTTGAGCTTATTATAAAAAACCTCGCAACAGATACCAACTGCGTGATAATGGGGCGGGGGAGCCAGTGCATCCTTGAGAGCGAACCGAACTGCTTTCATATAAGGCTTACAGCACCGCTTGAGGACAGGATTCAGTGGCTAAAAGACAATGAAAAGCTTGATGAAGGCAAGGCCGCAGAGAATATAAAAGCTGTAGAGAAACGTAAGAAAAGTTACATAAAGCATTATTACGGAAAGGATATTGACGATTCAGGCCTCTATCATGCTGTTTTTAATATGGGCAGGTTCTCAACAGAACAAATGTCGGACATGATCACTGCCTGCACGAGGTCATTTCTCAGTTTCTGATCGTTGTTCTAAAACCATCCGTAAAGAGCCGGAAAGCCTTTACTGTCAAGCTTAAAATCATTGACTGTCCGCGTGATTTGGAATATATCTGTTATTCTTACGCGGAGGTTGTTTTGTTCAGCAGGGTCAAAGGATTCAGAGACATATACGGCGAAGAAGCCGTGTACTGGGAAAGAATAGAGAGAATTTTCAAGGAAACGTTCCATACCTTTAACTTCAGGGAATTCATTCTCCCTGTACTTGAGCGCGCGGATGTTTTTCATCGCGGCATAGGCGACACCACGGACATAGTCGAGAAGGAGATGTTCGCCTTCAAAGACCGGGACGACACAATGGTGGCTCTCCGTCCGGAAGGCACAGCTTCCCTTGTGCGCGCTTATGTGGAGAACAAGCTTTACAACCCCCCTTCAGTCAGAAAATACTATTACATTGGCCCCATGTTCAGAAGAGAACGCCCTCAGAAAGGCCGCTTCCGCCAGTTTTATCAGGCCGGAGTCGAGGTTTTCGGAGCAGACGGAGCAGCGGCTGACGCAGAAGTGATTTACCTGCTCAGAACCCTTGCGGACAAAGCCGGAATAGGCGACATGGTGACTATGGAGATCAACTCCATCGGCTGTCCTGAGTGCAGACCCGCATATTACCAAACCCTTGTGGCTTATTTTGAGCAGCATAAGGACGGCCTCTGCGAGGACTGTAAGCGCAGGCTCGGCAAGAACCCCATGCGTATTCTGGACTGCAAAGTGGAATCATGCAGAGCAATCACCAAAGATGCTCCGGTTATGCTGGATTATCTCTGCGGTGAATGCGAAACTCATTTTTCTGATGTAAAAAAATATCTCACCGCCTTCGGCGTGGAGTATAATGTAAATAAGATGATGGTTCGCGGGCTTGATTACTATGTCCGCACAGCATTTGAAATGGTGACAAACCATCTGGGCTCGCAGAACGCAGTGGGCGCAGGCGGCAGGTACGACGGGCTGATTAAGCTCCTCGGCGGGCCCGAAATTCCGGGAATAGGCTTTGCCCTAGGAATTGACAGGCTTGTGGCGCTTGCCATGCAGAAAGACAACATAAAAGACAAAGGTGCGGATGTTTTCATCATCGCCTTTAAAGATATTTCAGACGTAAAATGCGCGGAACTGGTATAGAATTT
>JBFWJG010000118.1:0-4376 GCA_050253335.1 Deferribacterales bacterium
GTAATGACCATGTACCCGCAGGACTCCTACACAACAAGCGGGCTCTGCTTCAAAAGGTTCGAGGAAAAGCTGAAAACCGTCAGCATCAAAGGCCACATGAAGCGCATCCCCTTCTGGCATCTCAACGAAAGCTACAACAGCTGCCTTATAGCACGCATTTACAAAGCCGCGGAATCTTTGGGGAAACCGCTCACTGAGTGCCACATCCTCTATTCCGCCCATTCACTGCCGGAATACACCCTCGCAAAAGGGGATCTTTACACCGTCCATCTGGAAGAGCAGATAAACTATATCAAGGATATGCTCCGCCATTACAACTACTCTCTGGCCTATCAGAGCCGCACAGGCCCTGTGAAGTGGCTCGGACCTGAGACAAGCACAAAGCTTGACCAGCTTGCCGATGCGGGCACGGACAATATAATCGTCGTGCCGATTTCGTTTGTTTCCGATCATATTGAAACGCTCATTGAGCTTGATGAAGAATATATCAGCCACATAAAGGCTAAGGGAATAAATATAACGAGGATAGAAAGCCTCAACGCTTCGGATGACTTTGCCGAAAGCATTTATAATATCATTCTCAGTTGATTTGGTGATTAAAATTGGAAAAGTTTAAGACATTTTTAAGCATGATAAAGGTGGAACACACCCTGTTCGCCCTGCCTTTCGCGTTCACGGGAATGCTTCTTGCGGCTGAGGGCCTGCCGTCGCTCCCTACGGTTTTCTGGATAGTAATAGCCGTTCTCGGCGCACGTTCCGGCGCTATGGGCTTCAACAGGCTTGCGGACGCGGCAATAGACGCGCGAAATCCCCGAACCGCAAAGAGAGACATTCCCGCGGGGAGAATAAGCAGAAAAGAGGCAGGGCTCTACACAGCGGTATCGTTTGCTGTGTATCTTTTCGCCGCCTACATGCTCAATCCGCTCTGCTTCTGGCTATCCCCTATTCCTCTGGGAATCTTCATACTCTATTCATATACCAAACGCTTCACGTTCCTCTGCCATGTTGTTCTCGGCGTGGCGCTGGGTCTTGCCCCCATAGGTGCGTGGGTGGCTGTACGCGGTGAAGTGAGCACGTCCATAGTGATGCTGGGGCTCGCCGTCCTTCTCTGGGTGGCGGGGTTTGACATAGTTTACGCCTGTCAGGACATTGACTTTGACAGGGAGGAGAACCTCCACTCCATTCCGAGATATATAGGAGTCACCGGCTCCCTGTACCTTGCCCGTGCGCTTCACGCTCTGGCTTTTCTTATTTTCTTTTCCGCCAAGTTTATGTTCGGTCTGGGGTGGATATACCTCGCCGGAGTGATGCTGACGGGTATTTTCATGCTGTATCAGCACGCTATCCTCAAACCGAATGATCTTTCAAAGCTGGATATGGCTTTTTTCAACCTGAACGCCTACATCAGCGTAACCATATTCCTCTTTACAGCCGTCGATATATTTCTTTAATATAACTTATGAAAAAGTTTTTTCTCGGCATAACCGGCGCAAGCGGGGCTGTTTACGGACTCAGACTTCTGCATGAGCTTGCAAAGCTCAATGCGGAGGTTCATGTCTGCATAACGCCCGACGGACAGGAAAATATACGGATAGAAACAGGACAGGAATTCAGCCCTGCGCAATACGGCGGGAATGTGATATTCCACGACAGCAGAAACTTTTCCGCCCCTGTCTCCAGCGGCTCATTCATGGTTGATCATTACATAATAGCTCCTGCGTCCATGGGATGCGTGGGGAGGGTTGCCTCCGGAGTGAGTTCTAATCTTGTGGAACGCTGTGCTGATGTGGCGATGAAGGAAAGGCGGGATCTGATTATCCTGTTCAGGGAAGCTCCGCTGAACCTGATACATCTGGAAAACCTTACAAGGCTCGCAAAGGCCGGAGCAGTTATTATCCCTGCCGCACCTGCTTTTTACCACAAGCCGGAATCCATAGACGATCTTATCTCTTTCATGATCGGGAAAATATTTGATATACTCAAGACAGACCACAGGCTTTTTAAAAGATGGGAATGATAAAAGGCATATGTAAAAACTGCTCGGCGGAGTTTTCCTTCAAAGCAGGAAAAAAAACGGAGTGCCCCTCATGCGGGCGCACCTATCCGGTTAAAAAGAAGGCCGCCAAGTTTGATGTAATCTGCGGAGAGGAAACAAAGCAGGGCATCAGCGAAAAAGAACTGCGGGAAGGACTGGAAAAAGGCACCTTCCTCGAAACTGATCTCGCTGCGTCTGTCTATACCCCGTGGGTTGAAATAATAAACCTCATACCGGCAAAAAAGGCTGCGGTAAAGGAATCAAAGGCATATATTGCAGGATATGTGCTGTTTATATTCTCGCTTCTGGTAAACCTGATTCTGCTGGGAATAATACACCTTCAGCAGGAAAAAATAGAGATTTTAACTAGATAACAGGAGGAAATTTATGGATAAAGAAAAACGCAGTCAGGAAGAGACAGAAGACACAGAAGAGCTTGAGGCACGCAAAAAATTCGCCCATGATTCATCCTGCTGCTCAGACGTTGATCTGGACGAGGAAACTGAAGAAAAGGACGAACCCGGAGAGCAGGCTAAAAAACGCAGCAACTACGGAAACTACAAACACAGACACGGTTCCTTTGAAGATAAAGTGCACAACACAGGCGAAAAAATGGGCGACTGGCTGAAGGAAAGCTATGAAAAAGGCAAGGAAGAAGTCCTCCGCCTGACCAAAATAGCAAAAATCAAGCTTGATATAGTCGCGCTTAAAAAGAAAAAAGACGAAAGACTCAAACTTCTCGGCAAAAAAGCCATTGAGCTTGTGAAACAGGGCTATATCGAAGCGGACATGATCGAGCCTGAATACTCCATGATCAAGGACATAGAAGCCGAAATAAGCGACAAGCATCTCGACATCGCAGACATTAAAAGGAAAACAAAAGAACAGCCCGCGGAGAAAGAAAGCGCAGGCACTGCCAAAAAAGCGATAGAAGCGAAATCCATACCTCTTGACGGGAAAGAAGACGAATAAATAAATTTTTCGCGGTAGATGAATGCAACGGATTAATGAGTCTGAAAAACTGAAAAACATACTGGACTCGGTCAGGGATTTTCCTCCAATACCCCAGACAGCTTTCAAGGTAGTGAAAATTCTTGACAATCCCGATTACCATGTAACTGACCTTGTTTACTGCGTATCAAAGGACATGGGGCTTACAACGGAGATTCTGCGTCTGGCGAATTCCGCTCTGTACAGCCCTTCCTCAAAAATTTCCACAATAAAACAGGCCATAACCTATCTCGGGATGAACACAGTGAAAAACCTTGTGATCTCCCTTTCCTCCAAGGCTCTTTTCGGCTCCGGCAATCTCCGGCTGCTGGAGCAGAAGCTCTGGGAGCACTCCCTCACTGTGGCCATTTGCGCCAGACTGACGGCGCTCAGAGTCAAACCCGCTCTTGCGGAGGAATGTTTCATAATAGGACTTCTGCATGACCTTGGTCAGCTTATACTCGCAAAGGAGGTAAGCAGCTATGAGACAATCGTGCAGGACGCATACAACAAACAGCTTGATCTCAGGCAGATGGAAAATGAAAAACTCGGCTTTGACCACGCCGATGTGGGCGGACTTGCCCTTGAGAAATGGGGTATGCCGGAACACCTCACTGATGTGGTGCGCTGGCACCATCAGCCCGATAAAAGCAGGCACAGTGATCTGGCGCATCTGATATGCTTCGCCAACAACCTCACAAAGTCAAAGCTGATAGGAATCAACAACCACCACGATACAGAAAAATTTGATATTTCAATGAAATATCTCGGAATGACGCCGGAGGACTCGGATGAACTTGAATCGGCACTTATGGACATATACGGAAAAGAAAAGGAACTTTTTAAGATTTAGCACCCTGCTGTGCGCCTGCATCTTTGCGGTGTCATGCGCGGGAGCCCCGCTGAACTACAGACCCACCAGCGAACTGCGCGAAGACTACGGCTACTCAGCCTCTTCCGAGCATTTCAGGGCGTTTTATGACTTCGCCCCGGCAGGCGGGGGAATAATGGTGAAAGGGGTTATCCAGAACATAAGCAGAAGCTTTGCAAGCAACGTGACTCTCGATGTATCCGACTCCCTCAGGGGTCAGTATCAGGAGAAATCGCATGTGTTCAAGAACCTCGGCAGCATAAAGATGCTCAGTCACAAGGCTTTTGAGTTCTATGTACCCTCAAAGGATGAAAAGGAGCTTATAATAGCTTACGAATTCATGCCTGCGGAAGAGGATACCTTTGTTAAACAGGGGCAGACATCCCAGAAACGCCCGACTTCTTTTTTCAGCCTATCAAAGGCTCAATAAGACTTCTGCTTACCAAAAAAGATAAATAAAAAAACGAGCCCTCCGTGTTG
>JBFWJG010000119.1:0-4206 GCA_050253335.1 Deferribacterales bacterium
TAAGCCTGTTTATACAAGGCGGCTCCCTCTGCGGATACGCCCTACATGCTTTTTGTCAAGGACGGCATACCCGCCGGAATGATCGGGAAAGACGGCGGCTTCGCCCCTCTCACACCCGTGTATCTCTCCTACCTCGCGGGCAGAACAGATGAGGCAGGGCTTGCGGAAATGCTTGACGCAGCAGAAAAAGCCGAAAACTATAAAAAAATTGTTCCGCGGATGAACCTTGTTCTTATGCTGGCAAAAAAAGGCGAGCTTGAGGCCGCCGTCAGTGAAATGGACAAGGTGAACTCAGCCGAGCTGGATGACAAGGGCAAGCTTCTTCTGGGGCAGACATATCTGCGCCTTAAAGCCGCAGAACGCGCGTTTAAGGTATTCTCCTCCTGCGAAAACAGCACGGAATGCGTTTTCTACAGCGGTATAGCCGCTTATCTCAGCGGAGACAGCGCAAAAGCTCTGGAAATCCTGAACGGAATCAAAGAGAGCTACGGGGATAAGGATAAAATCAATTACTACCTCAAAAAAATATATGAATCACAAGGGGACAGTGCACATGCTGAAGAGATTCGGTTGCCGGAAAATTATAATATCGGTTCTGAGTAGCTTTTTCCTGCTCACTCCTCAGGCATTTGCAAAGCTTGAGATAATTTTCCCGATAGCTAATAAGGTGAAGTCCGTCAGTGACATACACATAATAGGGAAATCATCCGCAAAAGATCCGGTAACCATTGAGATCAACGGTGTAAAAAACACCAAAAAACTCATAGAATCAAAAAACGGTGACGGCGAAAAATTCTACATGCTTATGACAATCCTCAAGCTCAACCCGGGGGAAAACACCATTGTCGTTACTCAGGGCAAGGATGTCAGAACAGTGCAGGTGAACAAGGTTGACTCCCCCACTGTCATCAGCGACTGGACAGAAGGCTACATGAACTTTCACAGCAGCGACAGAAGAGAGATATGCCTCAACTGCCACAGGTTCCAGAACCTTAACGACTGTGTAAACTGCCACAGGGACAAATTCATGGGCACATGGGTGCACGCCCCTGTAAAACAGGCCAAATGCTTCGAGTGCCACGAAAAAGACAACAACCTGATACCTCAGGAGCCCTTTTCGGAAACATGCCTTAAATGCCACAATAATTTCAGCATACAGATGAAATCAGCGCAGTATGTTCATGGGCCTGTGGCCGCGGGATTCTGCACAATATGCCACTCTCCGCACAAGTCCACGGATAAGACCCACCTGAGAAAGCCGGTGAACGAACTCTGCGACGGGTGCCACGCTTCAAGCGAGCTGGGCTTCAACTACCACCAGAAAAGCTACATCAAGTTCCATCCGGTGGATAAGGTTTTCATGCCTGAGTTCAACAAAACACTGGACTGTGCGGACTGCCATACCCCGCATTACTCCGGCGACCCGCTTCTCCTAAGCACGGACAACGTTACAAAGGAACAGCTCTGCGCCAAATGCCACAAGGAAAACAGCACGGCGGAATTGCTCAAAGTTCTTACAGATAAGCACAACGCAGAAGGCAAGTGAATATTTACGAGGATAATATATGAAATTTATTAAACTTTTATTGATTATATTAAGCGCAGCCTACATAGGAGGATGCGGCGGAAGCGACAGCATCAAGCCTTCCGTTGACACGGAGCCTGCAACCATCGCCACAACAAAAGCGGCGGCGGACGGAACCATCAGCTTCACCGGAACAGGTGTTTTTGAAGGATTTTCAGTCAGTGCCGTTGTCCCTGCCATGGCGGGCAAAACTGTATATATTGAAAAAACCGACGCCGCTTACGTGAAGGACGGCTACACCGCGCTTTCACCTGTTTTCTCAGTGCGGTTCACGGAAAAGGCCTCCTCGGCGACGCCTTCAGCCACATATGATGCGTCCGTCACCCTCCCCTACACTCTTTCAGGAACAGCCTCAGACGCCAACACGGTCTTTCTTGCCGTTATAAACAACAGCGCAATCGTTCAGCCGTCAACCAAGCCTGCGGCAGGGATTATCCGCGCATCAACAGATATACCTTTCAGCTTCTTCGCAGGCTATCTTAATGAAGCGGAAACTCCCGCTGTGAAAAAATTCATCAGGCTTCTTTCCAAAAGCCACAGGGAAGCGCTTGCGGACGGCGAATATTTCACTGACCGCTCAAATAACCGCATCCCTGACGTAATAAGAGGAACAGAAAACGTTCAGCCCGGCGAAAAAGTTGCGCTGGATATAGACCAGACTGCCCTCGGCGGCGCTGTTCTGAATGTTCAGTGGACTGTACAGAAAAGCGGCGGCGCTTTCATCACCCCCGACACCGAGGGAACGAAGGCTGTTTTCATACCTGATTCGGCCGGAACATACACAGTAACGGCCACAGTGACAGGCAGCACGGAAACAGTATCGGAAAGCCTCACAGTCAAAGCCTACAGCTACTCTTACGACAAAAACAACAGCAAATCATTCTGCCTTCTTTTCTGCCATAACGGTTCCGTCAATGCTCCCGAGCATAAAGACATGTACGGCAGGGAAATAATGAGAAACATACAGGACGCATGGAGCGCAAGCGCACACGCAGGAGCCTATAACTCCTCGGTGACATCTGCAAACAGCACCGAATGCGCCGCATGCCACGGAACAGGAAACTTCTTCGCCGACAGAGACAGCAACGGAACAGACGACTTCCCTTCAGTCTTCGGCTTTGACGATACAATGACAACGGATACAAACGCCTCCACAGCCTCGGTTCATCTCAGAGGAGTGACATGCGAGGCCTGCCATGGCCCTGCGGCAACATTCGCAGGCGGGCTCAGCGGAACAATGGCAATGAGCGGACACCCGTCCTCAATATCCATCTCCTCCGGTGTCTGCCTTACCTGCCACGATATAGGGACAAGAGGCGGACACTTCGCTGAATTCTATGACGCATCAGGAGAAAGCACACACGAAAACGCTCATACGCTTGCCAACTCGAATGTGGTTAACAACGAAGCCTGCTTCAGCTGCCACAGCGGCGAGGGTGCGCTCGGAATGCTCCTCGGAGAGGAAATAACCCGTGCCGACACGGACAGGATAAGCGGGATAACCTGCAATGTCTGCCATGATCCCCACGGCGAGGGCGGACACAACGCACAGCTCAGGGTATCCGGAAGCCACACTCTCACGGTTTACAGCGGTAATGTCACGGTCAACGCTGGTGACGGCAAAATATGCTACACATGCCACAACACTGACGGAGCGGGCATAGGCACGCTTCCCCACAATTCACAGGCGGAAATGTTTGAAGGCAAAGGCGGCTATACATACGGCGAAACCCTTGCGCTTACTTCCGCTCATAAATCAAGCCTCGACTGCGCGGACTGCCACATGAACAGAAGCGCAGGCACAACCCACAGCATGGCTATGAGCTCAAACAGAAGCGACAGGCTGGACTACTGCAACAGTTCATGCCACTCAGGAGTCACAGCCGATGCTGACGGCAGGTATGACTATCTGGGCAGAACAGCGGGCGTAAGAACCCTGATGAACACGCTGAAGGAACGCATAAACACCCTCGCCGGACGCGCGCTCAGCAGCGAGATATCCGCTTCCTACAGCGTAACAGGCAACACAGCACTGACAAACGCCCTCAACCGCGCGGCCTACAACTACAACTTTATAATTTCGGATAAAAGCTTCGGTCTGCATAACTACAGTTATGCGGCGAAACTGCTGGAGCTCTCGATAAACGACCTTACTTCATTTTAATTTCAGGAGAACAGAGTGAAACTTTTAAGGGGATTTTTAATTTTTGTTCTTTTAGCGGGCGCGGTGCAGAACTCTTATTCTTTCAGCATCGACGGCTCTTTCTCTGCTTCCTACGAAAGCTCCGAGGAAAAAGGGGGGGACACGGAAGGAACATGGGAAAACACGCTGATACTTGATAATGTTAAACTTATCAATCCTTATCTCGGCTTTAATTTCCACGGAACCTATTCAGAGGAGGACGGAGAGAGCTTCACGGACATCTACTCCGCTTACCTTGAGTTCAGCAGCTTCGAAAAAGCTCTTGAAATAAAACTCGGCAGATTTTCCTTCATGGGAAACAGATTTCTCACCCTGGACGGTGCTGAAGCAACAGTCAGAACAGACTGGAGCTTCGGAGTGACGGCTTTCGGCGGTGCGCCTGAATACTTTGATGCCGATGACAGGCACATAAACGAAT
>JBFWJG010000120.1:0-4201 GCA_050253335.1 Deferribacterales bacterium
ATGCCCGCAAGCTTATTGTTCTCCACCACTGGAAGACGCCTGATGCCGTTCTCTTTCATTATGTGTTTCGCATCAAGGATTGTCTCGTCCGGGGAAATGGTGATAACTTCTCTTCTCATCCAGTTTTTAACAAACATAAAAGACCTACCTGCTCTTGAACTGTTTCCGGGTATCCCGGACAATGGTTTCTGAAATACTATCATCAACTTTGATTTCAGGCAAACGCAATCCGAAAGTCTTGTAAAATGAAGCGCTGAAAGCTTCCGGATCCCCGCCTGAAACGCTGAGGCACATTGTATCCCCGCCGTCAGGGGTATTGAAAATATCAAGTCTGCCTGAAATGCCGTGTCCCGAGCAAAGTTTTTCGAATACCCAGAAGTGTATGAAAACGCCCTTGAATTTCACTGACGAGTCCGCCCTTCCGAAAATTCCCGCCAGACGGCCGTTTTCGATAAAGGAGAGATCCCCTGTGGCAAGGCGTATAAAAGGCGTGGTTCCGCTCATAAAAGTAACCGTGATCTCGCCCGTTTCACCTTCTGCGACAGGTTTTCCGTCCGCGTCCAGTATCTCTATGAACAAAGCGTCGGTATCCGCCTTCATGCCCCTTGCTCCGACTGTTTCATAGGCGATAAGCCCTGCCTCCGCGGTTCCGTAGGCCTGAAAAGCCTTTATGCCGTATTCGGCAAAGAGCACTGCCTTGTCATCCTCGGTAAGTTTTTCCGCCATGAGAAAAGCCTTCTCAAGCCTCCCTCTGCCTTCAAGTTTTTCAAGGCATTTGAAGAGATAGGTTCTGGTTCCCACAAATGCGTTGGCATCAACGGCGAGAATCGTCTCCGCGCCCTTGTCGCTGTCCGCGGGTCCGAGAGGATAAACAGCGCATCCGCACTTCTCGCACGCCTCGTCCACCATATCACCCGCTGGGCTGCCATGGTATGAGAAGGTGTTGACCGCAACATCACCGTCCATGAACCCGGCCGCCTCCAGCGCCTTATGGAACCTGTAATGCTCAAACCTCTCACCCTTAACGTTATATACAGGACCGGGAGAAGTAAAAATCTTGGAGACATAACCCCCGGAAAGAATCAGCGGCAGAAGCGAACCCCCGCTGTGCATTTCAGAAAGCTTCTGTTTTGTGAGCGGGTTTATAAACTGAAAGGTTTCGTAATCCTTCAAAATGGAGGGCGATATCTCAGAGCGCACAAAAGCATCCTGCACCAGAGGATGGGCGGAGTTTTCCCTTATAAATGCCAGAACACGCTGAAAATCGCCTAGGAAAGCCATCTCTTTCTTCTCCTGTAGTGCTTTACCTCACGGAAGCTTTTCTTTTCAGAAAGACCGAGGTAAAACTCCTTAACATCATCGTTCGCCTTGAGCTCTTCCGTTGTTCCGTCCAGAACCACACGCCCGTTCTCCATTATATAGCCGTAATGAGCGGCGGAAAGAGCCATGTTTGCGTTCTGCTCAACAAGGAGAATGGTTGTGCCCTCCTCCCTGTTCAGGGTGGTTATGATATTGAAAATCTCCTTAACCAGAAGCGGGGCAAGACCGAGAGAAGGTTCATCCATCAGGATAAGCTTAGGCGCGGCCATTATTGCCCTGCCTATGGCGAGCATCTGCTGCTCTCCACCGCTCATGTAGCCCGCAAGCTGGTTCCGCCTGTCCTTGAGGCGGGGAAAGTAGTTGTAGACACGCTCAATCCCGGTGGAGACAGTGTTTCCCGGGCGGGTGTAGGCTCCGGCGATAAGGTTTTCCTCCACCGTGAGGTCTTTGAAAACCCGCCTGCCCTCCATCACCTGAAAAATGCCCGATTTCACAATATCCGCCGCGTCTTTCCGATCGATCCTCTGTCCGTCAAACCAGATTTCCCCATCGGTTATTTCGCCGTCATCAGGGCGCAGAAGACCGCTCACCGCTTTAAGGGTAGTGGTCTTGCCCGCCCCGTTAGAGCCGAGCAGGGCGGCTATTCTGCCCTGCTCCACCTCAAGGGAAAGTCCTTTCAATACAAGGATAACGTCATTGTAAACAACTTCTATGTTGTTGATTTTAAGCATCAGTCCGCCGATATGTAGTCAGTAAACGGCACAAGCTCCCCGCCTTTAACCTGATACAGTTTAAGCGCACGAACGCCTTTATGGCTCTGCGGAGTAAACGTAACGGGTGCGGTAAGTCCCATTGTGCTGAAGTTTTTCATTGTTTCCAGAGTCTTCTTAATGTTTTCGCCGCTGTAGTTGCCGTTTGCCATTTTAAGGCCGCTGAGCAGAACGTACATTGAGGAAAAGCCCTGAATATAGTTAACTTCCCTGTATTTAACCTCAGGGTGGTATTTTTTGTTGAGCTCGCGAAGGAATTTGATCCCTTCCACATCTGTGTCGTTCCAGAGGGTGAATGCGTTTGTGCCGATGAATCCTTCGGACACTTCCCCTGTCATCTCCACAAGTTTTTTGCCGAACGTCCAGTTAAGCCCGATGAACTTAGTAGGTATGTTCAGTTTTTTCGCGTCTTTGAGGATTGTGGATGTGGCCATGTATGTCTGCTGAATGAAGGCGTAGCCGGGGTTTTTCTTGTTCATGTTGAGAAGCTGGCTTGTGGCGTCCAGAGCCTTGAGGTCAACCACCTGATTGTCCACAACTTTGATCCCGATCTCCTTCGCGCTGTTCTCTCCGTCCGGGAAGAAGGGTGAACGGCCGAAGCCGGAGTCATTGTAAATAAATGCCACATCAGTGTTTCCGCCCTGCGACTTGATATATTTGAGAGCCGCACGAACCTGATCGGAGTAAGTAGCGCCGACTATGAAGTTGTAGGGGGCGCTTTTCGGGTCTGTTATGTGCTCGGAGTAGGATGCGGAGAAATAAGGCATCTTGTCCTTTGTGACCATCTTCACGAGGTTTTCCGTGTCGCCCGTTCCCCAGCCGTGGACAGCGACAACGCCTTCACGCATGAACTTTTTATATGCGCTGAGCGCGGCGGGAATTTTATAGCCATAGTCAACATACAGAATCTCAACGGGAGCGCCGTTTATGCCGCCGTTATCATTGAACCAGCGCACGCAGTCCTTAATCCCTTCGCCGTAGGGCTTGCCCACATCGCCTGTTCCGCCGGACTCATCCACCAGAACGCCTATTTTCACAGGCTTGGCCGCAAATGCGGTTCCCGTGAGCAGTGCAAAAACCATTAAAAGTAACGCAAGCTTCTTCATAAAACTTCCTCCTTACAAATCAGTATGAAAATGGCCAGAGTTTCCAGTAGGCCTTTATCAGTCTCCATCTTCTCACCATCCCTTCCGGCTCAAACATCAGGAAAAGGATTATCACAAGTCCGAAAACGCCTTCCTTGATTGAGCCTATTATCTGCGTAAGGTTGGGGTAGTAGCCCCCTGCCCAGTCAGAGAAGCTTTGCAGAACCTCAGGAAGAATAACTATGAACACAGCGCCGAAAATGCTGCCCAGTATACTGCCCAGACCGCCTATGATGATCATGGAGAGATACTGTATTGAAACGCCAATGGTGAAGTTCTCCGGCGTGATTATTGTGGTGTAGTATGCCCAGAGGGAACCCGCCACGCCTGCGTAAAACGAGCTTACGGCAAAGGATGTGAGCTTATAGCGGAAAAGGTTTATGCCCATTGCCTCTGCGGCTATGTAGTTATCCCTTATGGAGAGAAACGCCCTGCCCGCTCTGGTGCGCATCATGTTCACACCTGCTAAGGTCATAATGATGCACAGCACAAGCGCAAGGAAATAGAAGGAAAAATCGCTGTCTATCTCATAGCCGAGGAAGCTTGCATAATCTATGGAAAGTCCGGTGACTCCGCCTGTTATAAACTCAAGCCTGATGAAGCCGAACTCGATGATAAACTGTGCCGCAAGGGTGGCTATTGAGAGATAAAGCCCCTTGAGCCGCAGAGAGGGAATGCCGAAAAACGCGCCGAAAACTGCAGTGATGAGTCCCGCCGCAGGTATGGCGAGGAAGAACGGCAGTCCGTAGGTTACGGACAGATACCCCGCCGCATAGGCGCCCACACCCATGAACGCCCCCTGACCGAGGGAGATAAGCCCTGTGAAGCCTGTGAGTATGTTAAGCCCCACTGCGCCTATAACTGCTATGAAGATAAGGTTCATCACATACAGCAAATAATCGCCGAGAAAGAACGGAACGGCAAAAAGCGCCGTTACGAATGCGTATATAAGAAATCTGGAAAGCT
>JBFWJG010000121.1:0-4179 GCA_050253335.1 Deferribacterales bacterium
CTTGTGTTCCCCACAGTTCGGGAGGGGGTCACAAGCCCCATGCGCTCATACTGACGCAGTGTCTGCGGGTGAAGCTCCAGCATTTCCGATACTATGCTTATTACATACAGAGGTTTGTTAGCCATGATCTTTTCCTTGTTTTCATTTTAAATCCCTCTTTCATCCCCTTTTACAAAGGAGGGCAGGGGAGGATTTATTTATTGATCAGGAACGGTTCCTTTCACTCCGCGAGGCGGGCTTCCATCAGCGGAAGCCTATATTTTGCCTTTTTTCAGGAGTTCTTCACGGGCGTTTGTCGCATATTTGTGCATCATTTCTCTGAGTGCTTCCCTGTCGGCTTCGTAGGCGACAGCGGGAATTTTCACATTCATCACCAGATAAAGGTCTCCCGTTCCGCTTCCTTTCAGAGAGGGAACTCCTTTTCCTTTAAGCCTCATCTTCTGCCCCGGCTGTGTTCCGGCGGGGATATTCAGAGTCACAGCTCCGTAAGGGGTCGGAGCTTCGATTTTTTCGCCCAGTGCCGCCTCAAACATATCCAGCTCCACATCAACATAAAGGTTATCGCCTTCACGTCTGTAGACAGGGTGATCCTGCACATTGGTGACAATGTATAAATCGCCGGATGCCCCGCCGTTGAGCCCTGCGTTGCCTTTTCCGGGTATGCGTATCTTGGAGTTTTTGTCCACGCCCTTGGGGATGCGCACTTTGATGCGCTCTTTGCTCTCAACCTGTCCCTTGCCGCGGCAGGCGGAACATTGCTTCACAGTCACCTGGCCGGAGCCGCCGCAGCTTGAGCACACGCTCCCCACGAAGAAACCGCCTTTATTGCGCGATGTCTGCCCCGTGCCGCCGCATGTGGGGCAGGCTTTCTTTTCTCCGCCTTTGCCGCCGCATTCGGAACAGGAAACAGAGTGGCTTATGTTCAGTTCGTATTCGTTGCCGTTTATCACATCATAAAAAGGCACACGCAAATTGTAATAGAGGTCGTCCCCGCGCATTACCCTGTTTTTTCCCGCCGCGGAGCGTCTGCCGCCGCCGAAAATATCGCCGAATATGTCATCAAAATCGAAACCGCCGCCGAAGGTGTTTCTTATGTCATCAAAGTTTGCGCCGGAGAAGTCATACCCCTGACCGCCCGATACAAAGGCATCATGCCCCACGGAGTCGTACTGCCTGCGCTTTTCATCATTACTGAGAACGCCGTATGCCTCGGAGATTTTCTTAAATCTGTCCTCCGCGGTTTTATCACCCGGATTCACGTCAGGGTGATACTTGCGGGCAAGTTTTCTGTATGCCTTTTTTATCTCATCGGCAGTTGCGCCCCGCTGGACGCCCAGCTCCTCATAGTAGTCTCTGGCCATTTTTCACCTTCGTTTATTCTAAGCGGCGTTACTCTGTCTCAACCTTAATCACTGTGGGTTTAATCTCAGCGCGTTTTTTAAGGGTGATTCTGAGTACACCGTCTTTCAGATTCGCTTTTATGGAGTTCATGTCAATAGTGTTCGGCACTGCGAACGAGCGCTGAAATTTGCCGTATGCGCGTTCAAGCCTGTAGTAGTTGTCGGATTCCCTGTCCAGAGGGTATTTTTTTTCACCTTTGATGGTGAGAACACCTTCCGCCACCTGAATATCCACATCATTCTCGTCAATTCCGGGGAGTTCTGAGACCACAATAATCTCATCCTCCGTTTCATAGATGTCCACAGGGGGCATCCAGTCGCCGTATGAGGGCGCATTCTGCTTGTCGAAGGAATCGTTGAACATCTTGTTGATTCTGTCATGCATAGCCATAAGGTCTTTGAGCGGATCCCATCTTACAATTGCCATAGAAAACCTCCGTAGAAAATATTATCTGGGTCTATGAATAATACTTGAGCCGATTCGTGTCAAGTGTTTTGATACGGATTTTATTATGGAACAAAAAACCTATGCGGCTGTCATATGTATCAAAGTGTTTTGGGCACTTGATTTAATAAGGAATTGACTATAATTATAAAAATGAACTCAAGACTCGCATGGTTTTTGCTGATTTCGGCTGTGCTCCACCTGATGCTTTTCATGTTTATAAAACTTGAAGAGCCGGAGAAGAAGGAAAAGCCTATCAGCATTGAAATAATAGAAAAGGAAAAAGAAACTCCGCCGCCTCCGCAGGTGAGGCCGACGCCCGCTCCTCCTGTGCCCCGTCCACAGCCTCAGCCCGAATCCGAGCCTGAAAAAGAGATAGTGAAGGTGACGCCGGATGATAAGGCTCCTGCTAAATCTGCTGAAAAACAGCAGACCGGAAGCAGGAGTGAACAGCAGCGTAAGAGCGAACAGCCGGGCAGACAGCAGCCCGAACCGGAACCGAGAGATCGTGTTACCCGCAGGGCAGAACCTGATCCTCTGACAAAGCCTGAGCTTCCGAAAATGGATTTCCCGCAGAGGGACAGCATTCAGGGGCTTGATCGGAAGACAATAGACCGCATCCTGAACCCTAAGGACATCATAAACAGGACAGCCGAAAGCGGCGGCGACAGGGAAGGGGAAGACACTGTTTCGATGCAGGAAGTTAAAACCCGCTATACCTCATACTTTTATAAGTTCCGCCGTCAGCTTTACCAGACATGGAGCTATCCTTACTCCGCCGCTATGCGGGGGGAACAGGGAACGGTGCGTATAAAATTTGCCATACATAAAGACGGACGCATAACAGATGTTCAGGTGATGAAAAGCAGCGGCTACCCGGATCTGGATAATGAGGCAGTGCGGGCCCTGCGCAACATGGGCGGTGTTCCTCTCCCCGACTCCTATGACCTTCAGGTTCTCCGCGTTGACGGGTATTTCATCTATTACCTCAGCGGAGCAATAGACATTTACTGATATACAAAGGTACAGGCACATGGATGTGCCCACGGAGCGCGTACCGCAGCGTATGCGAGGAACGCATAGCGCAGTCAGAGCAGCAAGCGGCTACGCCGCGCAGGCTGCGAGTGAGGAAAAACTCCATGGACGGAGGTTTTTCTGAACTATGGTAATATGGATGTGCCCACGGAGCGCGTACCGCAGCGTATGCGAGGAACGCATAGCGCAGTCAGAGCAGCAAGCGGCTACGCCGCGCAGGCTGCGAGTGAGGAAAAACTCCATGGACGGAGGTTTTTCTGAACTATGGTAATATGGATGTGCCCACGGAGCGCGTACCACAGCGTATGCGAGGAACGCACAGCGTAGTCAGAGCAGCAAGCGGCTATGCCGCGCAGGCTGCGAGTGAGGAAAAACTCCATGGACGGAGGTTTTTCTGAACTATGGTAATATGGATGTGCGGAAAGGCGGGCAGTCAAGACGGGTATTTCATCTATTACCTCAGCGGGGCAATCGATATATATTAGGCTTCCATGGATGGAGGCCTCGCCTTGTTAAGCGACACGGCTATTCTTTATGTTTTATCACAATGTCAGCCGAGTCCTGCTTAATAACAGATTCGTTTGTCAGCTCCCTGTTATTAAGGAATATAGCAAACCCATCCGGCAGTCTTTTACGTATATCATTAAGTCCGTGCTTTGTCAGAGATACTTCCAGAAAAACCGAAGGTCTGTATTTTGAGAGAAAGCTGTATGCTCCTTCAAGAAAAGGCAATTCATGCCCTTCTATATCTACTTTCATGGCTATTTTTTTGCCGGAGAAGTCATACTGTTCAAAAAAAGAGTCCAGAGATGTAACTTCCACCTCATGAATCTTTGCAGTGTTTCCGTTTTTGCTTTCTGCATACCCCTCAGGAAAAGGCTCCAGAGAGTTGCCCCCCTGATTGAAGGGGTTTTCGTAGAGTGTCATAACTCCTTTTGCATTTGAAAGCGCTTTTTGGACAGGCTGTATATTTTTGATTTTGTTATTGTCGATATTATTGCAAAGAAACTGAAAGGTGTGGGGAGTCGGTTCGAATGAAAAAACTTTTTCAAATACGAATGAAGCAGGAACAGAAAAAAAACCTACATTGGCTCCGATGTCTATGAATATATCCCCACCGTTTTTTATCACTTCAGGCAGCTCCTGTTCGGGCGCGCTGAAGTAATATTTCATTTGTGTGTATTCATTGATGTTAAGAACAAAGAAATATTCTTTATTCTTGAAAACATAGAACACTTTCCTGAATATACGATCATTAATAAGTGAATTTCTGGCGGCGAGACAAAAAATGCGGGGCAG
>JBFWJG010000122.1:0-4152 GCA_050253335.1 Deferribacterales bacterium
CCTTGCTCATGGTTTCATGATACTCCGCAAGGGGATCGGAATCTGTCACTATACCGCTGCCGGAATAAAAAGTGAATGTTTTTTCACCCGTGTCATACACTCCGGTTCTTATGCAGATTGAGGAGTCAATGCTGTTTTTTCCGTTTATCCTGAAAATGCTTCCGCAGTATATTCCCCGCATGAACGGCTCAAGGGTGTCGATTATCTCCATGCTCCGCTTCTTCGGGCAGCCCGTTATTGAACCGCCGGGGAAGGCATCCAGCAGAAGGTCGATGACATCCGCATCTTCCCTCAGTTCTGCCGTCACGTTGCCGTACATCTGGAGAAGACTGTTGATGCGGAAGACGGATTTGAAACCGCTCACATTAACCGAGCCCGAGCGTGAGTTTATGCCCACGTCATTGCGTATCATGTCTATGATCATGGCGAGTTCAGCGGATTCCTTGGGGCTCTCCGTGAGCCTGTGAGCGTCTGTCAGTCCGTCCTTGTCCGTGCGGAGCGTGCCTTTGATCGGCTGGCTGAGGATCAGCCCGTTATCCGCTTTTATGAACCGCTCAGGGGAACTGCTGAGTATCTTGTATCTCCCTGCATCAAAATAAGCGGCAAACGCCGCGGGGGAGTCTCCCGTCAGCCGGAAGAACTCGTTCAGCGGTTCAAAGTGCGGATCACGGAAAGAATGGGCTACGGCGTAATTAAGCTGATAGGTGTTGCCGTCCTTTATCTCACTCAGGGTGCGTTCACAGCCTTTTATGTATTCGTCTCTGCCTGCGGAGGAGGTTATTTTGTTCCCCCTGCTTATATGCAGAGGCTCCGGCACGGGAGGCAAGTCTTTCAGAAGATGTGTGTCGCCATGTGCGCCGTTTTGGGTGAAGGTTATTTTGGCGGAGTATTTTTTCAGCATCCCAAGAGGTAAGCGGCGTTCCTTAAAGGTTTTAACTCCGCGGAGGAGCATGCCGAAGTCATATGAGAAAAAGCCCGCAGTCCCGCCGGAGAAGGCGAAGCTCTTTATCTCATTTATGTCTGTGCCTTCGGTTATTTCAAACACTGCGCAGGGCTCAATGAAGCATGTGCATTCATCACCGGAGCAGATTATATCCGTTCGGTATTTTGCCGCCAGACGGCGTATCAGCTCACTTTCCCAGCGCATAGGCTATGAACTCCTCCCCGTTTTCCGTAAGGAATGATTCAGGGTGAAACTGAAACCCCGTGAATGGCTTTTCCTTATGACGTATTATCATCGGCAGTCCGTCAGAGTTGACCGATTCTGCGGAAAAGCAGTCCGCCACTCTGCCGCAGTACAGGGAGTGGTATCTGGCGACGCGGTATGAACCGCCCCGCCATTGTATGACATCCGTTTTGCCGTGAACAGGCACAGGGGCGCGCAGGGTTGAGCCGCCGTGGATTTCGTTCAGTATCTGCATTCCGAGGCATATGCCCGTAACGGGGAGTGAGATGTTTTTTATGAAAGAATAGACCGGATATTCCGCAGGACAGCCGGGACCGGGGGAGATGAACAGGTGATCCGCTTCCATGGATTTTACGGGTGTAAGCTCCGTCCAGTGCATAACGGCAGGCTTGAAGCCCGAAACCCGGAACACCAGATGGGCAAGATTATGGGTAAAGCTGTCGCTGTTGTCGGATATTATTATTCTCATTGCTGAAATAAATGAACGATATTGCAGTAAAAATCAATATTTTCCGCACATGGAAGGTTTGTTCTTGATATTTTCCGCCCCCGCTGTAAAATTTCAGTTTCCGGCACAATTCATATTGAGGGTTTTAAAATGAAAAAGATGCTCGTCACACTCCTTGCAGTAATCTGCGCGGCCTCCGCTTATGCGGCTCCCGTTAAGGTGGGTATTTCCCAGATAGTGGAACACCCCGCACTTGACGCAACAAGAAAAGGTATAATAGATGCTGTAACCGCATGCGGCTACGCTGAGGGCAAAGACATTGTTTACGATGTTCAGATAGCTCAGGGCAATGTTGCAACAGCCAACCAGATCGCGAAAAAGTTTGTGGGCGATAAAAACAACCTCGTAATCGGCATAGCCACACCCAACTCTCAGTCGCTGAAACAGGTTGTGGAGAAATCAGGGCTCAGCATACCCGTTATCTTCTCCGCAGTGACAGACCCCGTTGGAGCGAAGCTTGTTAAATCAATAGAAAAGCCCGGCGGGAACATCACAGGCGTTTCCGACCTCACCCCTGTTAAGGCTCAGCTTGAGGTTTTCAAGGAGTTCGGGCTCAAGGTTAAAAATGTCGGCATACTCTATAACCCCGGCGAACAGAACAGCCGCGCTCTGGTTGACCTTGCTAAGGCGGCTTCCAAAGAGCTCGGCATAAACATAATAGACGCCACAGTGACCAACTCCGGCGGTGTCTACATGGCTGCCAAGTCCCTTGTGGGCAGGGCTGACGCTATGTATGTCCCCACGGACAACACTGTTGTTTCCGCACTGGAATCAGCGGTTCAGGTCGCATATGAGGCGAACATTCCGCTCATCATGGGCGATACCGACTCAGTGGTAAGGGGAGCACTCGCCGCGAAAGGCTTCAACTACTACAAACACGGCGTTCAGACAGGCAAAATTGTCTGCCGTGTGCTTAAAGGCGAAAAGGCGGAAAACATCCCCGTTCAGTTCCAGAACGAGCTTGAGTTCTATGTGAACCTCAAAGCGGCTAAGGAAATGGGCGTCAGTGTCCCCGAAGCAGTGATTAAATCAGCAGACAAGGTTATCGAATGAGTTTATACGCCTTTTTCGGCGCGGTTGAACAGGGACTTCTGTTCTCTATAATGGCTCTGGGGGTGTTTATCACCTTCAGAGCCCTTGACTTTCCGGATCTCTCCGTGGACGGCACGTTCCCCATGGGGGCGGCAATTTCCGCGATCCTGATTTTCAACGGCGTTAACCCATGGATTACAATAGCAATAGCCGTAGCGGGCGGCATGGCGGCGGGAGCAGTCACCTCCATTCTCAACACACGGCTTAAAATACTCAATCTCCTTGCGGGGATTCTCACTATGATTGCCCTGTACTCGGTGAACCTGCGAATTATGGGTATGCCGAACGTTCCCCTTCTGGGGTTTGACACTGTGTTCACCTCTCTGGAGAACACGGGAATTCCCGCTTATATGGCAAATGTCATCATCCTCGGCAGTGTTGCCGTTCTGGTGGGCTTATTTCTCATATGGTTCTTTCATACGGAAGTGGGGCTTGCTCTGCGCGCCACAGGGGACAATATGAAGATGGTGAAGGCTCAGGGAGCCAGCACAAACAGGATGATACTCATTGGCGTTGCCCTCTCAAACGGCCTTGTTGCTCTTGCGGGCGCTCTCGCCGCGCAGGTGCAGGGCTTTGCCGATGTCAGCATGGGGATCGGAACCATAGTGGCGGGGCTTGCCTCTGTTATTCTCGGTGAGGCGCTCATAAGCTCTGTGGGTGTTTTCCGCGCGGTTATCGGTGTTATAATCGGCTCCATAGCCTACAGACTGGCGATCGCCGTTGCCCTTACCGTTAACATAGGCGGCGTCAGCCTTTCTCCCAGCGATCTCAACCTCATTACCGCAGTTCTCGTTGTCGTGGCTCTGATGTTCCCCGGACTCAGAAGCAAGATAGGGGCGGTGGGCAAATGATAAAGATAGATAATGTAAAAAAGGTCTTCAACAGGGGCACGGTTAACGAAAACTGGGCTGTGAAGGGCGTTTCGGTTGATATAAAACAGGGAAGTTTCGTGACTGTCATAGGCGGAAACGGCTCCGGAAAATCGACCCTGCTTAACCTTGTGGCGGGCTACCTTAAACCTGATGAAGGCAGAATTCTCATTGATGACGAAGATGTTTCAAGCGTTACTGATTATAAGAGAGCCTCATACATCGGCATAGTTTTTCAGGATCCCCTCAGCGGAACAGCAAAATCGCTGAGCATTGAGGAGAACCTCGCCATAGCCATGAAGCGCGGGCAGAAGCGCATGTTCGGAATGGGCGTGAAGAGCCGCGACAGGGAGTTTTACCGTGAACAGCTCCGTATGCTTGACTTAGGTCTGGAAAACAGGCTGAAGGATAAGGCGGGGCTTCTCTCCGGAGGCCAGCGTCAGGCGCTTACCCTGCTTATGGCAACCCTTGTGAAGCCGAAGATCCTTCTTCTGGAT
>JBFWJG010000123.1:0-4136 GCA_050253335.1 Deferribacterales bacterium
GAGTTGTATATGTCAGCGGTTTTTGTGCAGTGGGTAAGAATATCCTCAGAGACCAGACTGCCTGCGTATATAACCGTTTCGCATTTTTTGACTGTGTTTATCCCCTTGAGGGTAATCAGTTCCGGATCGCCCGGGCCTGCGCCTATGAAATAGACTTTTGCCATTTATTCACCTGTTTTTCTTATTCCTATCACGCAGGAAAGAGCATCCTCCGGTATCGGTTCATCCGGCGTGACTTTGTGTATGATCTCATTATCAAGGCTGAGGTTTGCCGCCACCCAAAGTTCAAAGCCTTTTATCAGGCGGCTGTTCTCCTCCAGAATTTTTCTCGGATTGTTCACCTTGTCGCAGAGGATGAGAAACTTATCCGCGCTCACTGCTTTTTCACTGTCAAATCCGCCTCGTCCGTGGGCTGAGAGAAAAACAGCGTCCTCCCAAGGTTCGGCTATGGCTGCGAATGCCGCCTGAACAACGCTTACACCCTCTATTACCCTGACATTTTCCCTGCCGAACTCCTTCACAACGGATTTTGCGAGGCTGAAGAACCCCGCATCCCCCGTGACAAGCACGCCGATGCGCAGGCCTCTGTTGGTTCTTATAAATTCCAGAGTGCCGCTTATCAGCGGTTCCGGTTCGTGGTAGGGTACACTGACCCAGCTTCTGAATCTTTCCGCGCCTACAGCAAGGTCTATTTCGCCGAGTGCTTTTTTCGCCATCCCCGTGAGCATGTCAGGGTGTCCGGTTCCGGTGGAGATTATGTATATATCAGGCATTGCAGGTTCCTATGAGATCACCTTTCATATTAAACAGAAGAACATCCGCCCTCTTAAAGCCGTAATCCATCCTCACACGTCCGCTTATCAGTTCCGCTATTCTTCCGAAGCCTTCCGGATGAGTGAGGCAGATTTCCTCTACCGTGTTGAAGTCTCCGCTGAGACTAAGAGTCCCGCTCACAAACTCCTGCGCCTGCGGGGATTCTGCTGAGTGGGTGTTGTAATGCCCCATGGCGAGTTTGGCGAGCTTGCCCGGGTGTCCGGCGAGAGTGATCTCGCTTACGCCCTTTGAGCGCAGATAGCTGAACGCCTCGCCGAAGTAGTTGCTCACCATAACTGCCTCTGCGTCCGTGTGTACGGTTTGCAGGTGCTTTTCGCCTATTTTGCCCGCAACAAGTGTTATGTGCCTGTTTTCAGCGAGTTTGACATCTATTTCGCATTTAAAGGAATCCACCAGAGCATCAACGCTCATGGGATGAACAATCCCCGTTGTGCCGATTATGGATATACCGCCTGTTATCCCTATGCGCTCATTGAATGTACGCTCGGCGAGCCTTTCCCCTTCGGGTACGGATATTGTCACCACCGCACCGTTTTCTGTTCCTATGACTTCGCGGACATTCCGCTCAATCATCATTCTGGGAACAGGGTTTATTGCCGCCTCGCCAACGGGTATCTGTAATCCCGCTTTGGTGACTTTGCCTACGCCTCTGCCCCCTGTGATTCCGATTCCGCCGCTATTGTTCACCCGCACACAGGCGTGTATCTCCGCCCCGTGGGTAACGTCCGGGTCATCGCCCGAATCCTTCACTGCGTAAGCGCCCTCTGCCGAGAAGCTAACGGGTATTCTCATTCTGCTGCCGTCCGGCATGATCACATCCGCGCAGTCAGTCCTTATTCCGCTTATGATGAAGGCTGCGTGAGCTCTTGCCGCCGCCGCTGCCGCTGTGCCTGTGGTGAATCCTTTGCGCATTTTGAGATGGTGTTCCGAAATAAAATATGTGTCAAGGAGAATTATATTGACTTATCCGCCCCGTTTGGCCGAAAATGCCCTTAATATACGAGGTGGAGACAGAAACAGGGAATTTGGTTAGAATCCAAAACAGTCCCGCTACTGTAACCGGAACGAACCCGCGTAAGCCACTGTCCGCTAAAAGGATGGGAAGGTGCGGAAGTAGGCGGCTTTTTTTTGAAACGCCGTGCCGGAAGTCAGGATACCTGTTCTGTTTGAACTTTACGAGGATGAAGGCACCAAAATATGCCCCCCCGCAGGATTTCCTGTCGCACCCGTATAAAATCCCAATTTTTTTTTAAAGGAGGAGTATGTGAAGCACATATTCGCAGTGTTCCTTGCCTTTCTCGCTTTTACGGGCGCGGTTCAGGCATCAGGAGGAGAAAAGGTAATGGAAGAGAAATCAGCAATCGTAATCGCATCATTCGGCACGACCTATGAAACCACTCTGGAGCCGATACTTGCCCTCGTGAGGGAAACTCAGCTTAAATATCCTGAAACGCCTGTTCGTCTGGCTTTTACCTCAAACATAATCCGCAGGATATGGAACGAGCGAGCCGCAGACACGGCTTACCGCAGGGCGCACCCTCAGATTCCTGAAATGCTCTACGGCATTAAGAATGTTCTGGGCGTTATGGCGGATCTGCAGAACCTCGGCTACAGGAATATAGTTGTTCAGCCCACGTTGATAACGGACGGCGAGGAGTTCACCGATCTGACAGCCTATGTTGATGCCCTTGCCTCCATAAAAACACTTAAACCCAGACTTCAGCCCTTCGTTGCCGTGAGCATAGGCAAACCCCTTACCGGGGCTTACTCGCACGCAGAGCATCTGGAAGTGCTGGCTAAGGTTCTGGAATCAGACATTAAACAGGCGAAAGAGGCAAAGGCCGCTCTTGTTTACATGGGGCACGGGAACGAGCATATGTCTCAGGGGGCTTACTACGAACTTGAGCTTATACTCAACCGCATGTACGGCGTTCCTGTTGCCATAGGTCTGGTGGAAGGTCTGCCGGATTTTGAATCCGTTCTTGATAAGCTCACTGCCCGAAGGGTTAAAAACGTAATTCTCAGACCGCTTATGTATGTGGCGGGCGACCACGCCCAAAACGACATGGCGGGCGATGAGGAAGATTCCTGGAAAGTAATGCTCACAAAAGCTGGGTTCAGTGTCACCCCCGTGCTTGAAGGCCTCGGTCATAAGGCAGCCGTGAGGCAGATTTTTATAAACCATCTTGAAACCGCCGCGAAAGAAGCGGGGATAGAGCTTAGATAGAATGAATAAAATATCGGTGAGATTCCTTACCAAAGTTTTCGGCAGGCAGACTGCCGTGGACGGAATAAGCTTTGATGTGGAGGAGGGGAGCATACTTGCTCTCCTCGGTCCCAATGGGGCAGGTAAGACAACCACGATAAATATGCTGACGGGGCTCACGATTCCCGCTTCCGGCGAAATACGCTACGGCGGAGAGCTATTCGACCCGCAGAACAGGCGTATTAAAAAGACAATCGGCGTTGTTCCCCAGCATAACAATGTGGACAGGGATCTTACTGTGTATCAGAACCTCAAGACCCACGCTATTCTTTTCGGCGCTGACAATATCAAAAGCAGGATAGAAAAAGCGCTGGAGTTCTCGGGTCTTTCCGCCCATGCGGATAAAACAGCCGGAAACCTCTCCGGCGGGATGAAACGCAGGCTGATAATTGCCCGTGCCCTTCTGCATGAGCCTTCCGTACTTTTTCTGGATGAGCCTACTGTGGGGCTTGATGCCTCTGTCCGCAGAACCATGTGGGACTTCATACGCAGCATAAATCAGGAAAAGCGGTGCACAATCCTCCTCACGACTCATTACATAGAGGAAGCGGAACTGCTCTCTGACCGTGTGATGATTATGGACAAGGCTAAGATCGTCGCCGAAGGCACAGCCTCAGAGCTCAGGGCAAAGGCCGGCAAATGGGCGCTTGACATCTACAGAAACGGAAAAACGGAGACAGAGTTTTTTGAAACCCGTGAAGCGGGGCTAGAGAGGCTCGCTTTACTGACTGAAACTGCCGGAATAAGGGAAACCAACCTTGAGGATGTTTATCTCACCATCACAGGGCGGAGGATAGACGCATGAACGGCATAAAAGGGGTTTTATACCGCGAAACCAGAGTTCTGCGCAGCAGGTTCTGGAAAGTGCTGGCATCATCCGCCATATCCCCTTTCCTGTTTCTTCTCGCCTTCGGCTACGGAATAGGGCGTTTCGCCTCTGTTGACGGTGTTGATTATCTCACGTTTCTGATACCCGGACTGATTGCCATGAGCAGCCTGAACCAGAGCTACGGTATTTCAGGCGAAATAAATATTT
>JBFWJG010000124.1:0-3887 GCA_050253335.1 Deferribacterales bacterium
TTAATAATTTTCATATGTCTTTATATTGAACTGCTTGACATGGTTCAAATTCTGTTTTATTATCACCAAAGTTTAAGAGGGGCTGAATGCGGGTACTATCTCTTCAGTTTCCGATGGTGCTGGGGGATGTGAAATCCAATAGGAATAAGTTCCTGTCAGTTTTGTCGGAAGTTATTGATGAACAACCTTCAATTATTATCCTGCCTGAGATGTGGGCGACCGGTTTCGACTACCAGAATCTTAACGGATTCAGCGGGCAGACAGAAGAGATTTGTAACGATATTTCCCGCAGGCTTAATGAAAATACGCTGGTTATTTCCACTCTGCCTGAAAGGAATTATAACAAGGTTTATAACACGGTATTTGCGGTTTCATCCGCAGGCGTTATAGCCCGTTACCGCAAGAATTTTCTTTTCACACCTCTGAACGAGCATTTGTATATTGATAACGGTAAAGGCATTACGGTTTTTGAATTCATGGGTGTCAGGGTCGGGCTTCTTCTCTGCTATGAAATCCGTTTTCCCGAACTTTTCCGCATGACATCCCGCGCCGGAGCGGAGATTATAACCGTTCCCGCTGTATGGGGCGCAATGAAAAAAGAACACTGGCTCACTCTTCTGCGCGCACGCGCGATAGAGAACCAGTGCTACATTGCCGGATGTAATACCAGCGTTATGCAAGGCCGCAAGGACATGCCCTGCGGCTATTCCGTCATGTTTGACCCGTGGGGCGAGGCTATGTTTGAGCCCTCCGCAGAAGAAGGGGTCTACAGCGCGGTGATGGAACCTGCGAAGGTGACAGAGATAAGAGAGAAGATTCCAAGCTTCAACGATGCTTTAAATGCTTTTGTAATAGAGAGAAAAAACTAAAAATGACATTAAGCTAAAGGAGGAAAGAATGTCTGAACTTCAGAGCAGGGTTCGTGATAAGAGCCTTCATCATCTTTTTATGAAACCTGAGGAAACTATCAAGTTTTTCAAAGATGCCGACAACAGAATTATGGATCTCGGCTGGTCCGGCTTCACGCCCGTAGGCTACCCCAAAGTTGTTCCCATCGCCCTTGCAGACCATGTTGAAAAAAACAATCTTCAGGGCAAATGGAAGTTCAACCTTTTCATAGGCGCATCTGTCGGTTCTGAAACTGAAAACAGATGGGCAACACTGGACATGATTGACAGAAGATGGCCCTACCAGACAGGTAAGGACATAGGAAAAGGGATAAACTCCGGCAAAATCAGAATGGGCGACAAACACCTCTCCATGTTCGCTCAGGATCTTAAATACGGATTCTACACTAAAGACAGAGGCGGCAAACTTGACGTAGCTATCATCGAGGCTACAGCAATCACTGAAAACGGCGACATTATCCTCGCAGGTTCTGTTGGCGCCGCTCCTGAAATTATTGACATAGCAGATAAAATCATCGTTGAAATCAACACGGGTATGCCCTCACTCGAAGGTATGCACGACATCATGATGACAGACCTGCCCCCTTACAGAAAAATTATCCCCATCACTGACGTTCGTCAGCGCTGCGGAACACCCTTTGTTCCCACTAACAAAAACAAAATCGTTGCTATAGTTGAGTCCAAGCTTCCCGATAACGGACGCGCACTCAGAGGAACAGACGATGTTGCTCAGGCTATCGCAGACAACATAGTTGACTTCTTCACTCACGAAGTGAAAGCCGGCCGTCTGCCTAAAAACCTTCTGCCCCTTCAGTCAGGCGTCGGTTCTATAGCAAACGCGGTTGTGGGCGGTCTTACTGCTTCTCCCTTTGAGGATCTTGTTGTTTTCACGGAAGTTCTTCAGGATACTTTCCTCCCCTTCCTTGACTCCGGAAAGTGCAAGTACATCAACTGCACATCTCTTTCACTTTCAGCGGAAGGCTTCAAAGAGTGGTGGGAAAAATTCGAGTTCTACAAAGACAAAGTTCTTATGAGACCTCAGCAGATTTCAAACAACCCCGAACTTATCAGAAGGCTCGGCGTTATCGGTATGAACACTCCCCTTGAGTTCGATATATACGCTCACGCTAACTCAACCTGCGCAGGCGGTACAAAAATGCTTAACGGTATCGGCGGTTCCGGAGACTTCCTCAGAAACGCTTACCTCTCCATCATGCACTGCCCCTCAGTCCGTGAGTCCAAAACTGACGAATTCGGTATATCAGGCGTTGTTACAAAAGCTCCCCATGTTGACCACACAGAGGCGGATCTTGACGTTCTGGTTACTGAGCAGGGTCTTGCTGACCTTCGCGGTCTTGCTCCGAAAGACAGAGCGCGCGAAATCATCAAAAAATGCGCTCACCCCGCATACAAAGACTACCTCACTGACTACCTTGAGAGAGCAGAAAAGGCGACCGGCTACCACCACGAGCCTCACATACTCTCCGAAGCTTACAAAATGCATATCAACCTTGCCGAAAACGGCACTATGCGTTTCTGGAACAAATAATCGCAAGGGCGGCTCTGAAAAGGGCCGCCTTTTTTCATTTCTGAGTGTATTCCGCAAGTCTGTCCTGCTATTCTGTTTTCTTATAATCCTCAAGATTTTTCCGTTTTGGCCGATAATACACTTATGCCGGAAAGGGAGGAAATGACGCGCCTTTACTTTTCCGCATATGCGAAGCTTCGTTATTAACGTCGATGTAACCCTCACAACTCAAAGGATTGAATGAGCCCTTTTCTGCGGCTGCGGATATTTTTGCGTCCGCAAATGAAAAGGGCAGGACTAAGGACAGTATTTACGGAGGTAATCATGCAGTCGATGACACTGAGCATGACCAGCACCCGCTTTGAGGCCACTGCCTATTCTAAGCGCGGCGCATCAGAGAACAGAGGAGCGGCAGGCGCTCCCGCTTACACCAACGGAAACAACGCAGTCGGCAGATACGCAAACAGCGGTTCCGCCTTTATTCTTGATATAGCAGGGCTGAAAGAAGGAGCTCAGAGCTTCGCCTCCTATCTCAACAGTGGTGCTTCTGAGAATGAAAGCCTCGCTTCTCAGGGCTTCAAAATGAAAATCCAGTCAATTACCATCGAAGCATTTTCCGAGCAGAAAAATGAACACGCAAGGATCAGCGAGGGCTTCAGGTTCAGCTACACCTCCATTGAAATTTCTATGGAGCAGAGTTCTCAGGCGGAAGAGCCGTCAGACCTTTATGACAGCTATTTCGGTGATGACGCTTACTGGGGCGCGGAAAAAACATCCGGCAGGATAATGGACTTTATAAAATCCATATCAGGCGGAGACCCCGAAAGGCTTGAGCAGGCGAGAAACGGAGCCGTAAAAGGCTATAAAAGCGTGGAAGGCCAGCTTGGGACTATGCCGCAGGTGTGCGTGGATACTCTGGAACTTCTCATGGAGAAAATAGACGCATATAAAGAGGAAATAACAGCACAGCAGCCTGTTGATGTTACAGCTTAAAAGAGAGGGGGCACTCAGTATCATGAGTGCCCCTCTATGATATTCATAGTGTAAGGTAGAGTAAAATTCCGAAGCAAGAGATTGCCAGAGCTGATAGTCTGCTTATTATCTTGTACCTGTCATTAAAAAAAATATATGAATGTCTGCTTATTTCCCCAACTGTAACCGCCGTGACGGATGTTGTCGTCATTATTCCGGCAGTGAGAAACAAGGCACTTGCTACACCTAATGCCGTCATATCCATTGATATGAAAAAAGTCAGCACTATGAATGTCGCAGGACAAGGAATTATACCTGATATAAGAGTAAAAAGAGCGTTTTGCTTTTTATCGTTTGTTTCTTTTTTGAAAGAGGAGAAAAACAAATATATCCCGAAAAGGAACTAACCTGCGGAGCTTACGGTGATGAATATTTTTTCGGTATTCTGTATTGTTTTTCCAAAACTGTACTTAGTCAGG
>JBFWJG010000125.1:0-3850 GCA_050253335.1 Deferribacterales bacterium
TGGGGCAGAACCCGTTTAACCCCGCTCTTGTGGGCAGGGTGTTCCTGCTTATCGCATGGCCTGCGGAAATGACCTCATGGATTGAACCGTCCACACTGAAAAACGGCTTTATGTTTGATGCGGTGAGCACTGCCACTCCTCTGGGGCAGATAAAATCCGAGATCATAAGCAGCGGGCACATAGTCTCCACCGGAATGGCGGATGTTACCGACCTTTTCCTCGGAACCGTCAGCGGGTGTCTCGGCGGCGATTCCGCGATTGCTGTTCTCATAGGCGGGCTTTTCCTCATCTGGAAGCGCATTATAAAATGGCATATACCTTTTACATATCTGGCGACTGTTTTTGTACTCACAGGGCTTTACTGGCTCATATCTCCTGAGAAAACGCTCAGCCCAGCTCAGCACCTTCTGGCGGGCGGGCTTATGCTCGGCGCTTTCTTCATGGCGACAGATTATGTAACCTGCCCCATGACCATTAAGGGTCAGGTGCTTTTCGGCTTCGGCTGCGGGCTTCTCACTGTTGTGATAAGGCTTTTCGGCGGTTATCCGGAGGGTGTGGCGTTCTCAATCCTTATCATGAACGCTGTAACACCCCTCATAGATAACTACATGCGTCCCGCAAGCTTCGGCGAGGTGAAGTCATGAACCGCAACTCAGTGATGATGGTTTTGGTGCTCACTGTAATCGCAGGGATTTCCGCTCTCATACTCGCCTTTGTCTATGATTTCACAAAGGACCGCATAGCGGAGGAATACAGGAAAGACTTCCTCAAGGGGCTTACTGTTGTTCTGCCTGAGTTTGACAATGAGCCTGACAAAGAGGCAGTGGAAGTGGACGGCAGAATGCTTTATCCGGCTAAAATGGGCGGTGAGCTTCTGGCATACGCAGTGCAGAGCGTTTCGCCCAAAGGCTACAGCGGCGACATAGTCGTGCTGATGGGCGTTGATCTTGAAGGCAAGGTCACGGGCATCGAGATCCTGAAACATGCTGAAACCCCCGGACTCGGCAACAAGATAGAGTTTCCGGAGTTCAGGGACAGCTTCAAGGGGCTCAGCAAGAATGATAACATCGCCGTTAAGAAAGACGGCGGCAACATAGAGCAGTTCAGCGGGGCGACTATTTCACCGCGCGCTGTCTGCGAAGCTGTCACGGCGGGACTCGCCTTTATGGACAAAGCGCTTGCGGAGGTGAAAAAATGAGACTTTCCAGCCTTACAGACGGCATATTTAAGAACAACGCCGTTCTCAAACAGGTTCTGGGGCTTTGTCCTGCCCTCGCGGTGACAACCTCCGCTGTGAACGGAATAGCCATGGGGCTTGCCACAACGGCAGTCCTTATCGGTTCAAACTCGGTTGTTTCGATGATAAAAAGCGTTATCCCCGCTAAGGTGCGTATTCCGGCTTTCATCGTTATCATAGCCAGCTTCGTCACGGTGGTCGATCTGATGATGAACGCCTTCGTGCATGACCTTCATAAAGTTCTGGGACTTTTCATTCCTTTGATAGTCGTTAACTGCGTGGTTCTGGGCAGGGCGGAAAGCTTCGCCTCCAAAAACGGCGTGGGCGATTCCTTTCTTGATGCCATGGGAACGGGACTGGGCTTCACTTTTGCCCTGTTTCTCCTCGGCGCGGTGAGAGAGGTTCTCGGCAACGGCTCCTTCTTCGGTCTCGGTCTGTTCCCCGAAGGGTTCAGTCCGGCGATACTGATGATTCTGCCTCCGGGCGCATTCATCGTTCTCGGCTTCATACTGGCCGGAAACAACTGGATAGAGGAAAGAAAGCGCGCGAAAGCGGGCAGGGCGGTGACAAATGGCTGAGCTTGCTCTGGTATTTGTCGGGGCGGTACTGGTTAACAACTTCGTTCTCAGCCGCTTCCTCGGAATATGCCCTTTCTTCGGCGTTTCAAGGCAGGTAGACACCGCAATAGGCATGAGCCTCGCCGTTACCTTCGTAATGGCTGTGGCGGGTGTGATAACATGGATCATTCAGTACACAGTGCTGAATAAATTCGGCATAGGCTACCTCCAGACAATAGTTTTCATATTAGTGATCGCATCTCTGGTGCAGTTCGTTGAGATGGTTATAGAGAAGACCTCGCCGGATCTCTACAAGAGCCTCGGTATCTTCCTGCCGCTTATCACCACCAACTGCGCGATTCTCGGCGCCGCGATCATCAATATACAGTCCGGCTTCGGCTTTGTGACAATGCTTGTGTTCACCATCGGCTCCGCTCTGGGTTTCGGGCTTGCTCTCGTGCTTTTCGCCGGACTCAGGGAGAGAACAGAGCTCTCAGACATTCCGTACCTGTTCAGGGGAGTGCCCATCGCCTTCATAACGGCGGGAATCCTCGCGCTTGCCTTCATGGGCTTCAGCGGACTGGTTAAGTAGGTGAAGATATGACAGCAGCAATACTTACAATGCTTTCGACCGGATTTGTTGCCGGTTTCGGGCTTATGATAGCTTCAAAGAAGTTCCACGTGGAAAAAGACCCCCGAATTGAGCAGGTGGTTAACCTGCTTCCAGCGGCAAACTGCGGCGGCTGCGGATTTCCCGGCTGCGGCGCTTTGGCGGAATCCATAGTGAAGGGCAAATCCGCCCCGAACTCCTGTCCGGTTTTGGGCGCTGAAAGCGCCGCTGAGATAGCTTCTCTTCTGGGGATTGAGCTCGGCTCAAACGTGCGTAAAGTCGCCAGAGTCCGCTGTAAAGGCGGGCGTGCGGAAGCTCCCGAAAAATACGACTATTACGGCCCCCGTGACTGCCACAGCGTAAACCTGCTTTCGGGCGGAAACAAGCTCTGCTCATACGGATGTCTTGGCGAGGGGAGCTGTGTGAAGGCCTGCGGGTTTGATGCCATGTATATGGATGAAAACCGTCTGCCTGTTGTGGTCGAGGAGAAATGCACCTCATGCGGCATGTGTGTAAAGGCATGTCCAAGAAGCATAATAACCATTATCGAACAGGACAAGCCGTTTGTTGTCGCCTGCATGTCGAAAGACAAGGGCGGGGACGTGAAAAAGGCCTGCTCTGTGGGATGCATAGGATGCAGGCTCTGCGCTAAGAACTGCCCCGTGTCTGCCATTCAGGTGGATAATTTCCTTGCGGTGATAGACCCCGACCTCTGCATAAACTGCGGAAAGTGCGAGGAAGTCTGCCCCACGAAGGCGATAATAAAGTTTTAAACCGCTTTGAGACCGCTTCACTTCGTCCGCAGCGGCAGGAAACTGCGCTACAGCGAATAGCGGGCGGTCTAGGTTTGCGGACAAGCTCTTTTTGTACTTATGCAGCGTCACTCTGAGCGGAAGGGAAGAATTTCGGGAACGATAAGAGATTCTTCACTGCGTTCAGAATGGCAGAAAAAAGAAACTGTTGTCTGCAGTCAGCCTCAAGCCGCCTTCCGGCGGCTTTTTCATTTTTCCCCTCAAGTATCGGCTGTTTTTTTCGATGATATTCTTAGTTCTTTACGGATATGCACGGAGGCAGCCGTTTTATATGACCGAATATTTAGACAGGGATCTTATTCTGGAAAATAAGATTGCGCTTTTAAACAGGCTCAGCAGCTTTTATAAAGTCAGCAGTCTTTTTTTTAATCTCAGAACTGATCTGATCATCACAGCCAATGAGCAGTATGCGGAAGATTCGGCAGGGGATCCCGGCGGATCCGTGGGCAGAATTCTGGCTGAAAGAATAAAACGTATTATTGAAAATACAAGTCTGTTGGAAAGCAGTTTGGATGATGATTCAGAAAACTCCATGAAAAAGAAAGAGTTACAAAAGAAGCTGATTCGCCTCACGCTGGAAAAAGAATAAAAAGTGCCTTGACGGAACCCCTCCCACTGACCTATCATAAATCGT
>JBFWJG010000126.1:0-3749 GCA_050253335.1 Deferribacterales bacterium
GCCCATGCGTCATCAGCGCCAATGGCGCCGATGGAGTCCTCCCCTGCGTAAGGCGAGGTGAGCGTGTCGGGCAGTTTGCGGGGGGTGTCTTCGGCTATGTATTCCACAAGGGGGTTGTTAAGCAGGGCGGAGAGCCCTTCGGGAGTGACTTCCATTGCCGCCTGAGGAGTGTATTTATATGCGCGCCTGACTATGTAGTCTTTTGAGTTAAGCTGAGACAGAGCGTTTTTTCTGCTGCGGTCGGTTTCTGCCTTAACCGCCAGATCCGCTTTCTCAGCGGCCCTTTTTCCGGCAGCGGTTTTACTGCTCCTTGCGGCGGTCTGGGAGGCTTTTATAAGTTCAGGATAGCTGTCTGATCTGAATCCGGCGATTATCCTGACATGCCCGTTTTTTGCGGCTTTCACGGCAAGCTCCGCCCTGTTGAGCACGGAGGGTTTTTCTCCGGCCGGGGCTTCAGCCGTGAATGACAGAAATAAAGCAAGAACTGAAGATAAAACAAGAATTTTTAAACGCATTTTCCCCCCATGACTGAAATTAAAGGTTTTCAGCGGTTTTATAAGTATAAAGGATAATTTACACCCTGTGCTGAAGCGGGCAAGTTAATTTGCACAAAATTCAGGGAAGGTCAGTTTTTTATGCAGAAGATGTTCTGCCCTTCCTCGATTCCGACTGTGCATTCCTCTGTAATATCTGAAATCATATCTAAAAGAACGGAGGCATCGTCTGTTGACTGCGGGGTAATGCTCATTCCCCCCACATGCACCGTGAGAAAGCTGCTTTCCGGTGTTTCATGCTCGATGGCCAGATTGTCTATGTGCTTTATTACGGTTTTCGCAATAAATTCGGCACCTTTTCTGTCTGTTGCGGGGAGGAAGAGGGCAAAGCTGTTTCCGCCCACTCTCGCCAGAAGGTCGCCGGGGCGTTTTGCGGATTTCTTCAATGCCGAGGATATACGCCTCAGGGCTTTATCCCCTTCCAGAAAGCCGTATTTTGAGTTGTAGTCCTTGAAATATTTTATATCAATGCGGATGAGGGATATGGCGGAGTGAGTGCGTATCGCCCTGCTTACCTCCTCCTCCACTTTGTAAACAAAATACCTCTTGGAGAGCACGCCGGTGAGCCCGTCCAGATTCGAAATATCTTCAAGCTTCTTGTTGTTCTCCTCTATTTCCTTCTCGCGGGTTCTTCTGCTGATTATTTCCTGCCTGAGGGCGATGGCGGTTCTGAGGCGCGCGTAAATTTCCGTTCTGTCAGTGAAGTCTTTTATGTAGTCCAGACATCCGGTTTCGAGCATGGCTTTTATAATGTCGTCATTATCTGCGTTGTTGAAGGAGACCGCAACCGTGTCCGTATATTTGCCGTCGGACTTGATTGCCAGAGTCACTTCATAGGCCTCGACATTGTTTTCAAAACTGATCAGGACTATATCCGGCTGAATATGCGGTGTTTCAGGGCTGAGTATCGCCAACTTGTCGAATGACTCAAGCAGGGTCATGTTTTCCACCCGCGAGATCTCTTCGATTCTGGAGAGAGCATCTTTCAGAGGCTTCAGATCCGTTCGGGCATCATCAATGACAGCGAGGATCATATTCCAGCCTCGGCTATGTCTTCGCTCACGGTTACCCTGTTAAGCTCCTCTATTGTCGTGAGGCCTCTGAGTATTTTCTTCAGCCCGTCGTATCTGAGGGTTTTGTAGCCGCCTTTTGCCATGGTGTATTCCTGAACCTGAAGGATGTTGGCGCCTTCTGCGATCATTTTCCTGACTTCGTGGTCTATCATAAGTAGCTCATGGATGGCGATCCTGCCCTTGTATCCGCTGCCGTAGCACTTGGGACAGCCTTTGCCCTTGTAGAACTGGACTTTTGTTTTTCCGTCCCATTCGTAGAAATAACGCATTATCTCTTCGGGCTTGAGATCGTAAGGCTCTTTGCAGTGATCGCATATTCGCCTTATAAGCCTCTGCGACATAACGCCTATCATTGACGGAGCCACAAGGAACGGCTCCACGCCTATTTCAAGAAGCCTTGTCACTGCTTCCATTGCGCTGTTCGTGTGCATTGTGGCGAGAACAAGGTGTCCTGTGAGCGCCGCCTGAGCTGCGATTTTTGCTGTTTCGGTGTCCCTTATCTCCCCTATGAGGATGATGTCCGGGTCCTGACGGAGGAATGAGCGCAGAGTGTTGGCGAATCCCAGCCCCACGGCATTATTCACCTGCACCTGTGTAAGCCCCTGAAGACGGTACTCCACAGGGTCTTCTATGGTCATTATGTTTACTCCAGGGGTGTTCAGGTATTTCAGCAGAGCGTAGAGGGTTGTTGTTTTGCCGGAACCTGTGGGACCTGTTACGAAGAACACGCCGTTGGGGTTTTCCATAAGCAGGTTGAGCTTGGTGTAGATGCTTTTGGAAAAGTTGAGATCCGTGAGCGAGGGAACAGTCTTGGAGTCCTTCTGCCCGAGGATACGCAGAACCGCCTTTTCTCCGTAGATGCTGGGAACTGTGGATATTCGGAAGTCTATGGAGCGGTTTTTAAGTTTAAGGACGCATCTGCCGTCCAGCGGGAGTCTGCGCTCTGTTATGTCAAGATTTGACATAACCTTGAGCCTTGAAATAAGCCCTGTGAGGATGATTACGTCAAATTTGAGGAGATCCTGAAGAACGCCGTCTATCCTGTAGCGTACACGGACAAAATTTTCCTGCGGCTCTATGTGTATGTCTGATGCGCCTTCCTTTATGCCGATGAGCATTATGGCGCGCACAAGCTCAATTATGGACTGATCTCCGGCCATCCTCTGGAGCTGGCCTGCGGTTATCTTGCTTGTTCCCTTCACCAGTGAGTCAACAGAGATCTTGGCGAGGAACTCATCTATCTTCGTGCTGTCCTGATAGCTTATCTCAAGGGTGTCTTCAAGGTCTTCCGGCATGGCAAAAACCGTGCTTACGCTTGCCTCAAAGTATTTCTCGCAGGCGCGTATGGCTTCCATGTTTTCCGGATCGGAAATGGCGACAGTAACCGTGTCCCCGAACTTGTACAGCGGCACAACCCTGTATTTTTTGGCGATATCTGAAGGAAGCAGGGAGAACAGATCGTAGTTGATCATTGTTCTGCCCAGATCAACATAGGCTTTATTTATGGAGTCTCCCCAGAGCTTGGCCATGAGGTCTCTGGAGGCGGCTCCGCCTTCAATGAGGTAATGGAGGATGTCCGCGGCGCTGCGGTTGAACTTCTTGAGCAGGTTGGTTTTGTCCTCTTCGGTCAGAACCTTTTCCTGAACGAGGAGATCCATGAACTCGTCATTTATTTTCCGCATGGCTATTCACCTTTTTTAAGCTTTATTTTATCCTTGTTGGTGATGAGCCTCTGGATTCCGTCCTGCGTGAGTTTTCGCTGGGTCATTTTTTCAAATTCTTCGTCAGTTTTGATCTCCAGAAGTATTTCCCTCAGGTTGTACCTTATCCTCATTTTTGTTTCTCCTTGCTGTCAGGAAAGAGTTCCATGACTCAACGATTATCTGTCTTATTTCCTTTATGGGAGTATCTTTTCTTATATAGTTATATGCGCCGTTTTTTATGCACTCGTCCACCGTTTCCACATCGGCAACGGAAGTGAGCATGATTACGAGCGCATTAGGCTGAAGTTCCTTGATCTCTTTTATGGACTCCGTTCCGGTCTGTCTGGGCATATTGATGTCAAGGAGCACTATGTCCACCTTGAACTGCCTGCATAATTCAACAGCTTCCAGCCCGTTCT
>JBFWJG010000127.1:0-3735 GCA_050253335.1 Deferribacterales bacterium
TGAAAACACCGGCTTCATAGGCATTCATCCATTCTTCTGTCATGTGTTCAAGAACTTTCTCCCTGTGGGATTTACCCGACCAGAAAGGGAAGACTATATCATCGTGGAGTTTTCTGTTTTTCTCATCGACTTTGAAGGAGACCTTCGGTCTTGAGTGGAGGATGTCGAAATCCTCTTTGGAATGGATGCACACCTCAGGGTAGGTGGGTGTTGCCTTGGGCGCGGGGCCTCTTTCGCCGACTATGAGTTCGCCGTCCTGAAAGTAAAGCTCCTTGTTTGCCATTATGTAGTGGAAGGCTTTCGCACGCTGAACAGGAACAGACAGACCGTCCGCCTCACCGCTTTTAAAAAACTCAGTTAACAAAACTCCCCTTTCGGAAGAAATAGTGGGGACTGCGTCAAGGCTCTCTTCGCGGAGTCTTTTAATCCTGTCAGTCATATGCTTAGCCTCCTATTTTGGTCTTTATGCCGTATTCGCTGAAGAAAGCGGCAACTTGGTGCATGTATTCGTCAGACGGCTTTTCGATGCCGCCCATAAGGTATTTTTGTCCCAGTCTGCGGTATTTGTCCTTTCCGATCTTGTGATACGGAAGAAGATCCAACGGAACTCCGGGGAACTGTGCCGCGAACTCAGCCGTTTTTCTGAGGTTGTCTTCCGTATCCGTTATTGTGGGGATAACAGGAAACCTCAGTCTCACTTCCGTGCCGCTTTCGAATATGACACGGAAGTTATCAAGGATTTGTCCGTTCGGCACACCGCAGTATTTTTTGTGAAGCTCATTGTCCATGAGCTTGATGTCATAAAGAAACAGGTCAGTGAGGGGAATGGCCTTTTCAAGTATGTTTCTGTTAACATAGCCTGAGGTATCCACACAGGTTTTTATCCCCTTTTCCTTACAGCTTTTAAGCAGAGCCAGCAGAAATTCATGCTGAACAAAAACCTCGCCTCCGGAGAAGGTTACCCCGCCGTCTGATTCCTCATAGAAGAGAATGTCTTTTTCTATCTCCTCCATGACTTCTCTGACGGTCATCTCTTTCCCTACGGTTTCCATGCTTTCCAGAACTCTGCCGTCAAGCTTGAGTTCCTTCTTTATCTGCTCAATGGCAAAGCCCTTGCTCTCCGGGTTGTGACACCATATGCAGGAGAGGGGACAGCCCTTCAGAAACACAGTCGAGCGGATTCCGGGGCCGTCATGGATAGCGTATTTCTTTATGTCAAACACTATACCTTTTATTATACACCTCAAAAGAGACTAAAACAATCTTAAATTAATTGTTTTTCTACTTTTTCTTGCCGAGATATGCTTCCTGAACCTTGGGATCATTGAGCAGGTCAGAGGCATTGCCTGAGATCGTCACCTTGCCCACGTCAAGAACATAGCCTCTGTCGGCAAGCTTGAGCGCCGCTTTTGCATTCTGTTCAACAAGGAGAACAGTAACGCCGGTTTTTGAGATCTCTTTTATCGCAGTAAAAATCATCTTAACAAGTATAGGCGCTATGCCCAGTGAAGGCTCGTCCAGAAGAAGAAGCTGAGGCTTGGACATGAGCGCCCTGGAGATGGCGAGCATCTGCTGTTCTCCGCCGGAGAGAGTTCCCGCAAGCTGTTTGCGTCTTTCCAGAAGTCTGGGGAAGAGGGCGTATATCCAGTCCAGAGTGTCTTTATCCACGCTGTTTTTCACGAAGGCGCCGATTTTTATGTTCTCTTCCACTGTGAGCGTGCCGAAAACCTGACGTCCTTCGGGCGAGTGGGAAACACCTTCCCTTACTATTTTATGGGCGGGCATTTTAGCAAGATCCACATCTTTATAAAGAAGCTGTCCCGCTTTCGGCTTAATAAGACCGCTTATTGTGCGCAGGGTTGTTGATTTGCCTGCGCCGTTAGCGCCGAGGATTGAGACTATCTCCCCTTTGTTGACTGAAAAGCTGATCCCCTTTATTGCCTGAATGCTGCCGTAGTTTACGAAGAGGTCTTTTACTTCCAAGAGTTTTTCTGCCATGTCAGTTTTCCTCCTCCTCATCATCCTCACTGCCGAGGTATGCTTCAATAACCACGGGGTCATTCTGAATGTAGTCAGGATCTCCTTCGCTTATTTTTTTGCCGAAGTTTATTACGGTAATCTTGTTTACAAGCTGCATAACCATGTCCATGTCGTGTTCGATAAGGAGTATGGTGATGCCTTCGTCTTTTATTTTTTTGATCAGCTCCATGAGTTCCAGAGTTTCCTTCTCGTTCAGCCCCGCTGCGGGTTCGTCAAGGATGAGAAGTTCCGGTTCGGTGGCAAGGGCTCTTCCTATCTCCACGCGTCTCTGAATGCCGTAGGCAAGGGACTGAGTGGGGATTGTGGCGTATTCGGAAAGCTCCATGAGCTTCATGATCTCTTTAACTTTCAGCCAGTTTTCCTTTTCATCCTTTCTGTAGAAGGGTGTGCTGAAGAGCCCCTGAAACCATGTCTGTTTTGATTTCTGATGACGGCCGGAGATAATGTTCTCCGCAACGCTCATCTTCCCGAAGAGCCTGATGTTCTGGAATGTGCGCACAATGCCTTTCCCCGCTATGTCGCAGGGGTGCATTCCGGCTATGTTCTCGTCTTTCCAGATTATTTCGCCTTCCTCGGGTTTATATATCCCTGTGATGCAGTTGAACGCGGTGGTTTTTCCCGCACCGTTTGGGCCGATTATTCCGTATATGTCCCCCTTTTCGACTTTGAAAGAGAGTTTATCCATGGCGACAACGCCGCCGAATACTTTTGTAACGTTTCTAAGTTCAAGCAGACTCATTGCTTAGTCCTCCGTAACGTATTTCGGCAGTCTGCCGTATTTGGCGGGGAACATGCCTTCGGGGCGGAGAACCATTGAAACAACCATTGCAAGACCGAACACGAAGTATCTGGCTGTGGCGAATTCCCTGAAAATTTCGGGGAGAACGAACATTATGAAGGTTCCTGCCAGAATTCCGGGTATTGAGGCTTTGCCCCCCACGAGGATGATGGCAAAGAATATAACCGATGTCATGAAGTTGAATGCCTCAGGGCTCACTGCGGCGTACTGTATGGAGAACACAAAGCCTGCGAGACCCGCGATGGCAGCGCCCAGAGCGAAGGAGAAAACACGGTAGAATCTTGTGCTGATCCCTAAGCTTTCCGCCGCTATGGGGTCTTCCTGAATATAATGCAGTGCTCTGCCCACTTTGCTTTTCTCAAGGTTTCTGATAAGCAGGAGCGTAAACAGAAGAAGGAAAAACGCTATGTAGTATATTGTGTGCCCTTCGTCCAGATAAAAGCCGAACACCTGTGCATCCAGTCCGAATATCCCGTTGGGACCGCCTGTGAGACCGAAGAGGTCATTTTTAAGAGCCTGTTCGAACACTATGTTCATGCCTATTGTCGCCACAAGGAGATAGTCTCCCCTGAGGTGGACAATGGGAGTTGAAAGCACAATGGCGAAGATAGCGGGGATAACTATCACCACCGGCACGGCAAAAAGGATATTGAGCCCGAAATGGACGTTCATTATTGCCGTTATATAGGCTCCGAGACCGAAGAAAAGAGCGTGCCCCATGTCAAACATTCCGGCACGGCCGAGAACTATGTCAAGGCTGAGCGCCACTACGGAATAAATGCAGAAGGTTGTCACAACCGTAAGCCATCTGGGATCGTTCACCAGCGGGAAAAGAGCCAGAGCGGCGAAAAGAACCGCGTATCCGATTACTGCTTTGTTTTTCATTACACCTTCTC
>JBFWJG010000128.1:0-3673 GCA_050253335.1 Deferribacterales bacterium
ACGGAATAAACGACATTCTCGATATCAAACCCGAAGGAATCCATCAGAGAACACCGCTCATCATCGGTTCCAAACATGAAGTTGAGCTCTACCGCAAATATATGAAAGGTGAGGCTTAATGCGCGTTGGCGCGCACCAGTCCATATCAGGCGGAATATATAAAAGCATTGAAAGAGCCTTGCATGACGAATGCGAGGCTCTTCAGGTTTTTGTGAGAAACGCCAGCAGGTGGGAATCAAAACCGCTCTGCGAAAAAGAAGCAGAAAAATTCAGGGAGAAGGCGGAGGACTTCGGCTTTTCCAATATTTGCGCACACGCCTCATACCTTATCAATCTCGCCGCCTCCGGTGAGGAAGTTTATCTTAAATCTCTGAAAGCCTTCGCAGACGAGCTGTTCAGATGCGAAACCCTCGGTATTCCCTATTATGTCATCCATCCCGGCTCCTTCACAGGCTCAACCCTTGAGGAGGGGACAAGACGCATAGCCGCTTCAATAGATATGATTTATGAAAAGCACGGTTTCAGCGTGATGACGCTCCTTGAAACAACAGCCGGACAGGGTTCTTCCATCGGCTGTGCTTTTGAGCATATGGAGGAGATAATAAATCTTGCATCCTGCGGTGAAAAAATAGGTTTATGCCTTGACTCATGCCATATGTTCAGCGCAGGATATGATATAGCGGGTGATTACGATTCGGTTTTCGACTCTCTTTTTGAAAAATTCGGCGATAAAATAAAAGTATTCCACCTCAACGATGCCAAAAAGCCTCTGGGAAGCAGGGTTGACAGACATGCGATGATAGGCAGAGGCGAAATAGGGGAAGAATTTTTCAGAAAGGCAGTCAATGACCGCAGGTTCACGGATGTACTGGGCATTCTGGAAACACCAGTGGGCAGAGCAGAGACATACGCAGGAGAGGTCAGCCTGCTGAAATCATTCAGAGCATAAGGGAGCAGCAATATATGGAAGCGCCTATAGTTATGATAATGAAGGATCTCCTCAAACCGGAAAAGGTTGTGGAGACACATATATCCTATGTTTTTCTTACAAGCGACAAGGTTTACAAGGTCAAAAAGAATGTGAATTTCGGGTTTCTTGACTTCTCAAGGCTCAAACTGCGCAAGCAGTACTGCCTTCTGGAAAAGGAGCTGAACGGCCGCTTCTGCGAAGGGATCTACGGCGATGTGCTCAAGGTTGCCCGCAAGGATAAGTCATTCGAAATAACCGCATACGAAAACACACAGAATACTCTGGAGTATGTGGTGACCATGAAGCGCATACCGGAGGAAAACTTCCTTTCCCACAGGGTTAAGGAAGGGCTGATAACAGAAGATGACATTCGCGTAACGGGCAGGCACATTGCCGAGCTTTTCTCATCCATCAAGACAGACGAAGCTTCCGCAGAGGAGAACGGCGGAGCATCCGTTGTGCGTTTTAACTGCATGGAGAACTTCTCCCAGACTGAAAGCTTTGCAGGAAGATTCTTTGATAAAGTATTCTACGATTTCATAAAAAATAAAACTCTCGCATTTCTTGATAATCATCAGGAAATCTTCGCCTCAAGGGTGAAGGGCGGCTTTGTGGTGAACGGTCACGGGGATCTCCGCGCGGAGCATGTATTCTTTGACGGCGATAAGGTCGGCCTCATTGACTGCATAGAGTTCAATAAACGCTTCCGCTACAATGACGCTGTGTCTGAGGCGGCTTTCATATGCATGGAGCTGGACGAACTCGGCAGAACCGATCTTTCTGACGCTCTGGCAGAGGGTTTCTTTGAAAAGTACAGCGATGAAAACAGCGTGAAGCTGTTTAACTTTTACAAATGCTACAGGGCGTTCGTCCGTGCAAAGGTAACCTGCTTTCTTCTCGCGCAGAAGGGTGAGGAGTGGGAAGGATTCGCCGGAGTGAAAAAGAGCGTGGACAGGCTTATTGACCTCGCCGCCTCATACGCTCTTAATATGGAAAAAGCTAAGACACTGATGTTTTACGGATATATGGGCTGCGGGAAATCGAAAAACGCCAAGGTGTTTGCGGATAAATTTGCCGCCGCAGGCTTCAATACGGATGTGGAGCGCAAGCTTCTCAGCGGACTTGAACCCACGGAAAGCCGGAAAGTTGCTTTGGGGGCAGATATTTATTCCCATGAAAAATCAGTAGAGGTTTATGCCCACTTAGGCAGAAAGGCCGCCGAAAAGGCGAAGACAGGGCGCATGACCGTTCTGGACGGGACTTTTTCCGATCCCACCTTTGTTAAGGCTGCGGAAGAGGAAGCCCCGTTCCATAAAAAAATCCGTTTTACAGCGGAAGATTCCGTTATTCTGGAGCGTTTTAGAGAGCGTGCCAAAAAAACAGCCGTGACAGACGGCAGAGAGGAAATATATTTTCAGCACAAGGATAAATTTGTTGACGCCGGAGCTGACTTCTCGGTTAAAACAACCGGAAGCGTTGAGGACAACGCAAGGCGTATTATGGAGTTTCTGATTGATGAAAAATAACTTTTCCGTAGTGCAGGTGAATTCGCCTTTTGAAGACACGGCGTTTTTTGTCCGCAATATATATAAAAAGAACGCCTTTCTTCTGGACTGCGGAAAACTGGGCTCACTGACAAATCAGGAAGTGCTCAGTATTTACGATATATTCATAAGCCACACGCACATAGACCATTTTTACGGGTTCGACCGCATTCTCCGCGGTTCGCTCATGGCGGAGAAAACCATCCGCATCTTCGGCCCTCCGGGAATAATAAAAAATGTGCGAGGCAAGCTGGATTCATATACATGGAATCTGATTAAGAGCTACGCCATCAACTTTGAGGTTATAGAACTCAGCGAAACAAGGCTCCACAAACGGGCCATGTTCATGGCGGAAAACGGCTTCGAAGGCATTTACTCCGATATAAACCATGATGACATAGACTTAGGCGAAGGCTTCACCTTCGATTTCGCCTTCTTTAAGCACAGGGTGACCTCTGTGGGCTACCGCATAAAGGAGAAGCCGCTCATTTCAGCGGACGGTGGACTCATGGAGCAGTCGGGCTTCCGCCCAGGAAAGTGGGTCGGCCTGCTAAAAAAAATGATTGAGGACGGCTGCAGTCCCGCAGAAACCATTGAGGTTCAGACCCATGACGGAACAGCGGTTTTTTCCGCTGCCGAGCTTGGGGCAAGGTTTATAACTAAGCATTATCCGCAGGATATAACCTTCATCACGGATATTGCGCCCAGCTACTCCAACTACCTGAAAGCCATTGAATTTGCAAAGGGCACAAAATCTCTTCTGATAGAAGGGGTTTTTATGAAGGAAGATGTTCTCCACGCCATAGACAAACAGCATCTGACTCTGGATCTGGCAAAGACCATTTACTCCCGCTCCGGTGCTGAAAAGGTGCGCTTCTTTCATTTCGCACCCAGATACGACAGGGACAGAGGCCCTTTCCTGAAAAGACTTTACGACGGTTTTGACGGAGAGATACTGGAGGTTGAGACAAGATGAAACTGCTTATCGTTTTTATAATCTGTCTTGCTGCCGCCGGACTTTTTTTCATGGGCAGGTCTATGCTTATAACCCTCAGACCGTTCGTGAATCTCAAAGGGGTTCAGGATTACGAGCTTGAGGTGATGGACTATAAACGCGCCGAATCTGAGATAGTGAAGGAAGAGGAGAACTACCCTAAGC
>JBFWJG010000129.1:0-3670 GCA_050253335.1 Deferribacterales bacterium
CGTTCATGTTTTAGGCGGTCTCATGGAATTTGCGATAGAACTGAAAGACGTACATAAAAGCTTCGGTGAATACAAAATCCATAAAGGGATCAATATTCAGGTGCATAAAAACGCCGTAACCTACATTATAGGCCCCTCCGGAACAGGAAAAAGCGTTCTTCTGAAACAGATGTGCGGTCTTATGCCCCCCACGAAAGGGGATGTTCTGGTGGACGGAAAAAGCATTGTCGGGCTTAAAGGGAAGGAGCTCCTCGAACTGCGCAAGAAGTTCGGAATCCTTTTCCAGAACGCCGCACTGTTTGACTCCATGACAGTTTTTGAGAACGTGGCCTTTCCCCTGAGAGAACACACTAAGCTCAATAAAAAACAAATTCATGATATAGTCATAGAAAAACTTCGTCTGGTCGGCCTGAGGGATATCGAAAACAAACTCCCCTCCGAGCTCTCAGGCGGAATGAGAAAAAGGGTGGGGCTTGCCAGAGCCATTGCCCTTGAGCCGGAAATAATCCTTTACGATGAACCCACCACAGGACTTGACCCTATCATGTGCGATGTGGTGGATAACCTTATAAGCGACACACAGAAGGAGCTGAACATAACCTCCGTGGTCATCTCGCACGATATAGACAGCGCACTCAAAATTGCCGACTATATCGCAATGCTCTATGACGGAAAGGTGGTTCTCTTCGGCACTCCGGACGAGTTTAAGTCGACGGATAATCCTTATGTGCGTCAGTTCCTTTCCGCTTCGATGGAAGGGCCCATAAAAGTAATATAAGCGAGGGGTAATAGATGAAAGCAGGACTCGAAGCCAAGGTTGGCGCCTTCGTAATAGTATGTTTTGCGCTGATAGGTTTTATGTCCCTTAAAGCCGGCTCATTTTCTGTGGGCGGGCACAAAGGGATGGAAATAAAAGCGGAACTCCGCAACGCATCAGGCCTCACCCCTGATTCCGCTGTCATGTTCAACGGAGTCGAGGTCGGCAAGGTCACGGAAGTTAAGCTTGTCGGCGGAAAGCCTGTGATTACCATGGTGATAGACGAACAGTATGAAATTCCCGCAAATGTTATACTGGCTGTTCGCTCAAGCGGCTTCCTCGGTGAAAAATACGCAGAGCTCCAGATGAAAAGCGATGAGTTTTCCGCCGCGCTTCAGCAGGATGATGTGATAACCGAGTCTGCAAGTTCAACGGACTTTGACGAACTCGGCAACAAGCTGGGCGACATAGCCGGGGATGTGAAGGAGATCACCTCTGCGCTGAAAGATGTTCTCGCCACGGCGGAAGCCCGGGATCACATGAAGATGACCCTTGAAAATGTCCGCTATACAACCGATATGCTCCGCGAGATCCTTGCCCAGAATGAGATGCGCATAAATGCCATAATGCGCAATGTGGAATCACTCACAGGCTCGCTCAACAGCCTTGCCGTGGGCAATCAGCAGAATATGAATGAGATAATCGCCAACATCCGCCTGATAACGGAAGATCTGCGGATGCAGACTCCGGTCATAGCCGAAAACCTTAAAAATGTCACAGGCGACATTGACGACATAGTCGGCGGAAATAAAAACGACATAAACGATACAATAAAAAGCCTCCGCACAGTCACGGCGAAGCTTGAAACCACAGTGGACAACATGAACGACATCACCGGACAGATCAAATCCGGCGAGGGAACCGTGGGCAAGCTTATTTATGACAATAAAACCATTGATAACATGAATGAAACACTCTCAAGCCTGAAAAACACCATGGGCAAGCTGGACAAGATGAAAGTTTATCTCTCATTCGAAGGACAGCACAATTTTGAAGAAAGCGAAAACAAAGGCGCTTTCAGGCTCAGGCTTGTTCCCAACGACAAAAGATATTACCTTCTCGGTCTTGAGACCCACCCGAACGGCAGAAGCTCAACTGAAAAATTCTCACAGAAGATAAACAGCGGAGGCAACCCCGCAGGGGGCGACGGCTACTGGGTTGATGTTGACGGCGAGAAAACAGTCACTAAGGATGAACTCACATTCACGGCGATGTACGCTCACAGATTCTTCGATAATTTTTACTTCCGCATCGGGCTTCTTGAATCGGATTTCGGCGTGGGGGCCGACCTTTTCCCCATAAAGAAAAACAGGAATCTTGAACTCAAGTTTGATGTTTATGACTTCCCCGACAAGGATGAGGACAGAAACGCCGTCGTAAAAGCATATGCTAAGTATAAATTCCTTGAAAATTTCTTTGTCACCGGCGGAGTGGATGATATCGCAAACAGCGGCACAAGAACACTTTTCCTCGGCGGCGGAGTAGAGTTCAATGATGATGACCTCAAATACCTGCTGGGCAGCGTTCCCTCGTTTTAAGGAACTTAAATGAATTTCAGCATAGGCATATCCACATGCCCGAACGATACTTTCATATTCGGAGCTCTCCTTGAGGGGCACATCAAAACCCCTCACAGCTTCACGCCTTTCATGGATGACATAGAAGTCCTCAACAATAAGGCGCTTAACCGAGAGCTTGATATAGTTAAGGTTTCTTACGGAATGCTCCCTCAGGTGCTGGATGATTATTCCGTGCTGAAGGCGGGCGGAGCTTTGGGTTTCGGCTGCGGGCCTCTGGTGGTAGCGGTTAAGGAAACAGACTTAGAATCATCCAAAGGAACCAAAATAGCCATTCCCGGGCTTCACACAAGCGCTTTCAGGTTCTTCAGGCACTTTTTCGGCGGGGATTATGACTTCGTTGAAATGCGCTTTGACGAAATTATGCCCGCGGTGAAAGAGGGCAGGGTAACCGCCGGAGTTGTCATACACGAGGGCAGGTTCATATACAGGCAGGAAGGGCTTGTGAAGCTCTGCGATCTGGGGGAACTCTGGGAAGAAAAATATAAATCCCCCATCCCTCTGGGCGCGATACTCATCAGGAAAAAATATGCCTCATACGCGGACGAAATTAACGGGCTGATCAGAGAATCAATAAGCTTCGCAAAGACAAGGTATCCGGAGATTGAGCAATACATTAAAAAACACGCGCAAGAGCTTGATAACACAGTGATAAGAAGTCATGTAGATCTTTACGTCAACGATTATTCCATTGATATGTCACAGGCGGTTCACGGGTTGTGCGGTTTTCTCGGCTGCAAACCGGAGGATTTTATTTAAAAACAGTTTCACCGGACAGGAATTTCCGCTTGCTTCTGAGCTCCTAAGTATCTAAAATCAATAGCTATGAGAAAAATTGAACTTCTGCTTGAAATCAGCAATATCATTCTCGATGCGGAAAGCATGGAAGATGTACTCACCAGAACAGTAACCCATCTGCGGCGCGGTCTGGGCAGTGATGTCTGCTCTGTTTACCTTTTAAGCAAGTTCAAGAAGGATACGCTGACTCTCATGGCGACAGACGGCCTCAGCCCTTCCGCGGTTGGCAATGTCACAATGAAAACCTCCGAAGGACTAACTGGCCTCAGCTTCACAAGCGGTGAGTACACATTCATCAGAAACGCCACCAAACACCCCGGATTCAACTATTTCCCCGGCATCAACGAAGAGCCTTTCCATACTTATATAGGTGTTCCGCTCAAGGGACGCTCCCACACTATCGGCGTTCTGGTTTTCCAGTTTCAGAAGGACAAAAAAAACACCGAAGCGATGTATGCGCTTATCAAAGCAGCCGCAG
>JBFWJG010000130.1:0-3568 GCA_050253335.1 Deferribacterales bacterium
GCCGGGGCGGCACACAGGTCTTAAATATTAACTGAAAGAAGCTTTTTTATATGCGCGCACAAATAAAGTGAGCCGCTGACAAGTATATCAGCATTTCCCGCAAGTTCAACCGCTATGTTGAGCGCTTCTGCCGCGTCCTTTTCCTGCACTGTTCCCGCTATGTCAAGGGGGAGGCGCAGGCTTCTTTCATTATCCGGAATTTCTGTGATTACGATATTCCGGAACTTGGGCGAGAGGAGGGCGATGAGCTTTCTGATGTCCCTGTCCGCGGTGGAGGAGATAAGCACACTGCCTATCTTCGATGAATCTGCGGACTTCACAAGTTCACGCATTCCGTGCGGGTTGTGCGCGCCGTCAAGGATGAATCTCCCTATCCGCTCCATTCTGCACGGAGGAAGCACGGGAACAAAGTTCAGAGGCAGTTTTCCCGTGAGCTCCTTCACGATATTCTCCGCCAGAGCAAGGTTTTTCCCGAAGGGGGCAGGAACTTTCTGGCTTGCCTCTTCTGTGGATATAATTTTTTTATCCGGAAGTGCTTTTCTGATGTATTCCGTTATGGAGGGGGTGTTCATCCCCAGCATGACGGTTCTGTTGTTTTTGATTATCGCCAGCTTCTCGTCTGCTATGCGGTAGATACTGTTTCCCAGGAAAGCGGCGTGATCCTTGGCGATGGCAGTGATGACAGGAAGTTTGACGTTCAGGACATTCGAAGAGTCGAACCTTCCGCCCATCCCCGTTTCTATGACGGAAAAATCCGGACTAAGTTCCGAGAAATACATAAAAGCAATGAGGGTCAGCGCTTCGAAGTAGGACAGACGGTGTTTTTCTATAAGCGGCAGGCATTCCCTGAATATGCGGTTAAAGTCCGCATCGCTTATATCGCGCCCGTCAAAGACAATGCGTTCATTGACTTTGAGGATGTGGGGGGAGGTGAAAAGGGCGGTTTTATAGCCCAAAGCACGGAGCATGTCCGCCGTGAAGCGGCATGTGGAGCCTTTGCCGTTTGTTCCTGCGATATGGATTATTTTCCCGAGGGACTCCTCCCTGAAACCGGTTTCGGCCAGTGCGCCCTCAATACGCGAAAGGGTGAGCTCAAGGTTTTTGAACTCACCCGTGTTTCTGAAATATTCTTCAAAAGCGTTAATGGCTTTTTCCTTGTCAGTTGTAGCCGAAGAAGTCCAGAACCCTTGTCATGTCTTTTCTCCAGCGTTTGCGGTGGGAAACTATGTCCACCATGCCGTGTTCAAGGAGAAACTCCGAACGCTGGAAGCCTTCGGGCAGTTTCTGCCTGATTGTCTGCTCGATGACTCTGGGCCCCGCAAAGCAGATCAGAGCCTTGGGCTCAGCTATTATCACATCGCCGAGCATGGCATAACTCGCTGTAACGCCGCCTGTTGTGGGGTCGGTGAGGAGCGATATATGCCCAAGACCTTCCATGCGGAGCTTGGCGAGGGCTGCGGATGTTTTTGCCATCTGCATGAGGGAGAGTATGCTCTCCTGCATTCTGGCGCCGCCGGAGCAGGATATGGTGATAACGTGTCTGCGGTGCTTCACAGCGTTTTCCACCAGTCGGGTGATTTTTTCGCCCACAACGCTTCCCATGCTGCCGCCGAGGAAACCGAACTCAATACCGCCGATATTCACTTCGCGGCCGTTGATTTTTCCCATTCCGCCCACGAATGCGTCATTCATGTTCATTTTTTTAACTGCGGCTTTTATTCTGTCGGGGTATTTTTTGCTGTCTTTGAATTTCAGCGGGTCAAGGGAGCGGATGCCTGCGTCAAACTCTACAAAGGAATGGGGGTCAATGATGTACTCTATCTTCTGCATTGCGGAAACGGGGAAGTGGAAATCGCATTTGGGGCAGCACTGGTAGTTGTCCTCTATTTCCTGACGGTAGCTTATTTCCCCGCAGCCGGAGCATTTGCTCCATATATTTTCTTTCATGTCCTTTTTCTGAGAGCTGACTTTGGTGATCTTTTCCAACAAAAAGTCGGTTATTCCCATTTAAATGTCTCCTTGTTTGATAATGAGAAAAACAATATCCTGTGTTTCTTCATAATCCTGTGTTCAATACAATCAAACACAGCTGATAATTTTATTGCTTTTTTGTATTTTATGCAACAAGTCTGTTTTTTCCTGTTGTTTTACAGCCATTTATAAAACAGTTTCCCCTGTCTGCCGAAGAGATCCTTCAGCGTGCGCACACCTTTTGAATGCAGAGCCTCAAAGCAGCGCACTGTGAGAAGCGCAGTGTGAGCGGCGTCAAACAGTGCCCTGTGCCTGTATGCGGCGGGAACGGGAATATCCAGCTCCAATTGTGACATCAGGTTGTCAAGACTATAGCTTGTCAGTCCGGGAAACGCAAGTCTGGCGAGGCCTATTGTGTCTATAATTTTTGTAAAACTATGTGAAGGCTGGCATTTCTCCAGTGTGTGGTAAACAAATTTGCAGTCAAACCCCGCATTGTGGGCTATGGCTATGCTGTCTCCCACGAAGCTGACAAATTCGGGTATGACCATTTCCGCGGTGGGCTTGCCCCGCACCATGGAGCGGCTTATGCCGTGCACTTTGTAAGCCTGATAGGGTATTTCGCAGCAGGGGTCTATGAGGGTTTCAAATCGGTTCTGAAGATTCAGTGTGAGGTTCGGCTCAATTTTGACGGCGGCAATCTCCACCAGCCTTGAACCCTTTTCCGGCGACATGCCCGTTGTTTCCGTGTCAAACACGGTAAAGGTCAGTTCCTCAATGGGTCTATTGATCATTTATTATCCTGAAAAGGCGTATAAAGTCTTCCAGATTCATCTCCTCAGCGCGGATGGAAGGCTTGAGTTCTGCCTTTTCTATCAACGTTTCGGGGTTTTCGACCCCCATGAGGTTGTTGCGGAGTGTTTTGCGCTTCTGGGTGAAGCACCTGCGCAGGAAAGCGAGGAACTCTTTCTCACTGCCGACATCTTCCTTAGCATGGGGAGTGAATTTCAGGATCGATGAAAAGACTTTCGTGTTGGGATAAAAGTTGCCGCCGGAAATATCTTTTATCTTCTTCTTGTCATAGAAGTAATCGGTCATAACGGTTATGGAGGAATATGCCTTTGAGCCCGATTTCGCCGCTATTCTGTCCGCGACCTCTTTCTGGTACATGAATATCATGCGGTCGGTTATGCCGTGCAGTTCGGTACATTTGGCCGTGATGTCCACGGACACGTTGTACGGCAGGTTGCCGATTATTTTCAGCCTGTCCGTTTCAAGGAGGGAGGTGTCAAACTCCATAAAGTCGGAGTGAATGACACGGAAGTTTTTGTAAACATGCAGATAGCGCTTGAGGAATGAAACCAGTTCGCCGTCTATGTCAACTGCGGTCACATTTGCGCCCGCCTCAAGGAGCCTGTGGGTAAGCACACCGCAGCCTGGGCCTATCTCAAGAACATGGTCGCCTTTTTCTATTTCCGCCGAGCTGACTATGAGGTCGAGTATATGGGTATTGGTGAGGAAGTGCTGTCCGAACGCTTTTTTTGTTCTTCCCTGTTCCTCTTTGAAAAGTTTAAGCAGATCGAGCATTAATCACCAT
>JBFWJG010000131.1:0-3540 GCA_050253335.1 Deferribacterales bacterium
ATTTCCCCTATGTAGCGGTCGGTTGTTGCGTAGGAAAGCCCGACAGATGCGCCCTGAATATGAAAAACATTCATATTCACAAGCAGTTCGTTCATCACAAATATCTGCTCTTTGCTCATATCACGCTTCACATACTCGCTCACCATCTCCAGTTCCGCTCCGCAATCCAGAAGAAAAGCCGCCGCCGTCATATCCTCCGGAGTGGTGCTGGAGAATGAGAGAAGTCCCGTATCTTCGTACAGGCCGAGGATCATGAGTGTTGCCAGTGCCTTATCCGGCCTGAACCCAGTCTCCCTCATTCTGCGGATGATTATGGTCACGGTTGAGCCTGTTTCATCTATATGGGTCTCGTGGGCTTCTATATCCCGCCCGTGGGAGGGGTGATGATCATAGAGAATTATGTTATCCGCCCTGTCCAGCATCCAGTGGAGGGGCGCGGTTCTCTCTTTAAGCTTGCAGTCTGTAACCACAAGGAGATCGAGACGGCCGATCTCATCAAAATCCTTCTCTTTGAGGCGTATGACAGGGAGCGTCACATCTTCTTCATTGAAATAGTCCTCAACGTTCCCCTCAAAGGAGGTCACAGTGAGAACAGTATCGCACCCGTGCAGAGCGCATGCGGCGCAGGCACTGGCCAAAGCATCAAAATCAGGTGTTTTGTGGGTTATCACCGCTTTTTTTATATCTTTAAGGGGTTTCATGCTATAGCACCGGAGATTATTTGAGATCTTTCCTTTATTATCCTAAATTTCCCATCCGTGGGAGCGTATGCGACAGCAGACAGTATCATTGTTTGCCTCTGTTTCGGGAAAATCTGGGGTGGCATTCATTCATGATATTTCTCGCCTTGTCTGTTGTCACATGAGTATATATTTCCGTGGTGGAGAGATCGGAGTGGCCGAGGAAAAGCTGTATGGTACGGAGGTCTGCGCCGTTGGTAAGCATATGCGTGGCGAAGGAATGACGCAGGGTGTGAGGTGAAACATGCTTTGTGATGCCCGCTTTTTCGCAGTATTTTTTCACGATCATCCAGAAATATTCCCTGTCCAGCTTATTTCCCGTACGGCTGAGGAACAGAAAGCCGTTGTCGGATTCCTTCACAAAATATTCCTTACGAACAGCCAGATAACTTTCCATTTTTTCCCTGAGGCTTTCATAAAACGGAACAAGGCGCTGTTTGCTCCCCTTTCCCGTTACCTTGAAAATGCCCCTTTTCATATCTATATCGTTCAGTTTTATATTAATAAGCTCACTCACCCGTATTCCGGATGAATACATTGTCTCCAGCATCACCTGATCTCTGAAGCCTAAGTGGGTCGAAGCATCGGGAGCTTTCAGAAGCTCATCAACCTCGGCAAAGTCCAGAAAAGCAGGCAGTTTTTCCCACTTCTTTGGTTTAGTGACCAAAGTCACAGGATTAACCCTGAGTTCGCGCTCCTTAATGAGAAAGTCAAAAAAAGCACTCAGTCCTGAGAGCCGCCTCAAAAGCGTTTCAACTGAGCTGCCCCTGATCCTCAGCTCAGTCATAAATCCTATGACCTCTTTCAGGGAATAAGGGTCGTCCTTTCCGGCTGTAAACTGATGAAAGTCTTTTACATCATGCACATAAGCTTCCACAGTGTTTGGGCTTGCGGAGCACTCGTACTTCAGAAATGACTCAAAAGCCTTGATATGCTTATCTTTCTCCATGATCACTTTTACCACATCAAACCCAAAGGAGCAATGAGGCTTTCCGGCGGCTGGGATCAAAATAAAAAAAATTTCATTGTTAACTTACTCCCCATGGTTTAACCCGAAGCGCAGTCCGGTTCACCATAAAACGGACATATGCGCAATTATCAGAAACTGCTAAACTGGCATTTGCACAGTTAGAGCGATAAAAATTTAACGTAATACTATTCTGAGCTATCAAAGAATATGTCTATTTAAAATATTAATAAAAAAGGATATATTGAATTGATTTTATCTATAATATATAAATTATCATACATACGCACATAGCTGTGAAATATTTGTTGTCAAACTGCGTTCTTAATAGTAAAATCATTAGTATAGTTTTTATCTATTATACTTAAAATTAATCATCTGCTCTGCATTCGGGAAATAAAATGAACCAGTGATTATAACTATAAAATTTTTGTTGACTATGCATGAACACAAAATTAATATTACCCCAGATAAGTCAGGAGGAGCTAAATGAGCAAAAACGAAAAAGTCACATTAGAGGAAGCTCTCGAATACCATAGAGGCAGCCGCCCCGGTAAGATCGAGGTTGTTCCCACTAAACCCTGCTTCACGCAGAGAGATCTCTCACTTGCGTACACGCCCGGCGTCGCTGAACCCTGCCGTGTAATTGAAAAAAATCCCGAAGCCGTTTACGACTATACATCCAAAGGGAACCTAGTGGCGGTTCTTTCCAACGGTACTGCGGTTCTCGGCCTCGGAAACATCGGAGCAGCAGCAGGCAAACCTGTTATGGAAGGAAAAGGCGTTCTTTTCAAAAGATTTGCAGATGTTGATGTTTTCGATATCGAAATCAACTCAGAAAATCCCGATGATGTAATAAAAGCGTGCGAACTCCTTGAGCCCACTTTCGGCGGGATCAACCTTGAGGATATCAAAGCGCCCGACTGCTTCTATATTGAAGAAGAAGTTAAAAAGAAACTCGGCATACCCGTTTTCCACGACGATCAGCACGGAACAGCGATCATCTGCATAGCCGCTCTTCTGAACGCTCTTGAGCTTGTGGACAAAAAGATAGACGAAGTCGTCACTGTAATCAACGGCGCGGGAGCAGCAGGCATCGCCATCGGCAAGCTCATGCTTCTTGTCGGCGCGAAGAAAGAAAACATCTTCATGTGCGACACAAAAGGCGTTGTCTACGCCGGCAGAAAAGAGGGCATGAACAAATATAAAGAAGAGTTCGCCCTTGTCACAGACAAACGCACCCTTGAGGAAGCTGTTGACGGTTCTGATGTTTTCCTTGGACTTTCCGCTAAGGGAGCCCTTTCCAAAACTATGGTTAAAACCATGGCAAGAAAGCCCATCATCATGGCTATGGCAAACCCTGATCCCGAGATCACGCCCGAAGAGGTTGAAGAGGTCAGAGGCGACGCTGTTGTTGCCACAGGCCGCTCAGACTACCCCAACCAGGTTAACAACGTTCTCGGCTTCCCCTTCATTTTCAGAGGCGCCCTCGATGTGAGAGCTTCCGCAATAAACGAAGAAATGAAGCTGGCCGCGGTTTACGCGCTTAAAAAGCTTACTATGGAAGATGTGCCTGAGAGCGTATGCAAGGCTTACGGTGTTGATAAAATAGAATTCGGCAAGGACTACATCATCCCCAAACCCTTCGACCCCAGAGTTCTGACATGGGTTGCCCCCGCAGTTGCTAAAGCCGCTATGGAGACAGGAGTTGCGAAACTGCCCATCAAAGACTTTGAAGCATACAAAGACCAGCTTGAATCAAGGCTTTCATTCGCTAAGGAATTCACACGTCAGGCTATCTCCGTTGCGAGACAGAGCCCGAAAAAGCTTGTT
>JBFWJG010000132.1:0-3415 GCA_050253335.1 Deferribacterales bacterium
ATCATCAGATGTCGGGGTTGTTGTCTGATTCCTTTTCTCCCTATTCAATCCCCACGTTTACTTTGACAGGTTTAAGCACTCTCTCCATATCTTTCGGATCAACAATAACAAGAAACCCTCTTTTTCCCCCGTTTATCAATATTTTATCAAGCTCGAATATACTTTCCTCAGCATAAACGGGCATCTGTTTCTTTGTGCCGAATGGGGACGTTCCGCCTACCATGTAGCCTGTGTGTTTGTTCGCGGTGTTCGGGTCGCAGGGGTGAAGTGTCTTTGCCCCTATGAATCTGGCAAGGTTTTTCAGGGAAATTTCCCTGTCCCCGTGCATAAGGACAATCATAGGCTTCCTGTTTTCATCTTCCACAATAATGGTTTTCACCACTATGTGCTCCTCGACTCCGAGCTCCTTCGCGGACTGGGCAGTTCCGCCCTTTTCAACATATTTATAAAGATGCCCCTCAAAAGGAATCTTTGCCGCTCTCAAAACACGTATCGCCGGGGTAACTGGTAAATCTGCCATTTCCGATGCCTCTTCGAACTGAAATAATTAACAATATAGCAGATTTTAAAGACTATGACAAAAAAAAGAGAAAATACCGCTGAAACTAATTAGAAATGAGAAGAAAAAATATATCAATACTTCCTGAAAGCATCCAGAAGACGTTTTGAGGCGGCGGAGGGGGCGGTTATCCCCTTGGAGACTGCCTCCTGCACCTGCGGGAAGATGCCTTTGACATTTTTGTTATTGAGAAAGAGGGTTTTGAGATCATCCATCAGCAGACTCCACATCCAGTCCACAGACTGGCTGCGGCGTTTTTCCTCAAACTCGCCGGATTTTTCCATAGCCTCACGGAAGTTCATCAGCATTGTGCGCACGTCCTCCATCCCTTCGTGTTTAAGGGCGCTGACTGTAAGCACAGGAACCGGCCAGTTCCTGCTTTTCGGGCGGAGGATATGCAGAGCTGTGATATACTGTGATTTGGCGAGTTCCGTCTTGTTCCGGTCGATGTCCGCCTTATTGATCACCACAGCGTCCGCAAGTTCCATAACACCTTTCTTGATCCCCTGAAGCTCGTCCCCCGCTGTTGCAAGCTGGAGCAGCATGAAGAAGTCCACCATGGATGCCACAGCCGTTTCCGACTGCCCCACACCTACGGTTTCGACTATGACTATATCATACCCTGCCGCCTCGCAGAGGAGCATTGTTTCCCTTGTGCGTCTGGCGACACCGCCTAGGGTATCTCCGGCGGGTGAAGGGCGAATGAATGCGTTAGGATCGCGGGAGAGCTCCTCCATGCGTGTTTTATCGCCGAGGATGCTTCCGCCTGTTATCTGTGAGGAAGGGTCAACGGCAAGCACCGCCACTTTGTGACGCAAAGAGGTGAGATGCCTGCCGAAAGATTCGATGAACGTGCTTTTACCCACACCGGGAACACCCGTGATCCCTATCCGGAGCGACCTGCCCGAATGCGGCAGGAGCCTCTCAAGAAGCCCCGCCGCCTGTTCGGCGTGTTCCGGTCTGCGGCTTTCGATCAGGGTTATCCCTTTGCCGATAGCCCTGATGCTGCCGTTTAAAATCTGCTGTGCGAGTAAGTCCAAATCCATTATGAGACTTTCTTTTTCCTTATGGCTTCCAGAGTTTCTCTGGCTGATTTTGTTATGGGCGTGCCGGGACCGAATATGCAGGACGCTCCGGCGGCATACAGCGCGTCATAATCCTGACGGGGGATAACCCCTCCGCAGACAATGACAACATCATCCGCACCGAGCTTGCGAAGCTCTTCTGCGAGGTGAGGCACAAGGGTTTTGTGCCCTGCCGCGAGGCTTGACACACCGATTGCGTGAACATCGTTCTCCACTGCCATTTTTGCCGTTTCAGCGGGAGTCTGGAACAGAGGCCCCACATCCACATCAAAACCGGCATCGGCAAACGCTGTGGCAACAACCTTCGCCCCTCTGTCGTGTCCGTCCTGCCCCATTTTGGCGATGAGGATTCTGGGTCTGCGCCCTTCCTCTTCGCTGAATGAGTCTATATCTTTTTTGATTTGCGCAAAATCTTCACTTTCTTCAAACACTTTGCCGTACACTCCGGACACAAGCTTAATCTCCGCCTTGTGTCTGCCGAAAACCTTTTCCATCGCGTCAGACATTTCGCCCACTGAGGCACGTTTTCTGGCGGCATTCACGCAGGCTTCAAGGAGGTTGCCCTGCCCTGTTTCAGCGACCCTTGTTATCTCCTCAAGGGCTGCGCAGCATTCCGCCTCGTTGCGCTCCGCACGGAGCTTCTGAAGGCGTTTTATCTGCGCCTCACGCACCGCAGTATTGTCGATGTCAAGGACATCAATGGGGTTTTCCTTGGCGAGCTTATATTTATTCACGCCGACTATGACATCATCGCCTATATCGATCCTGGCCTGCTTCCTCGCGGCGGATTCTTCGATTTTAAGCTTGGGCATACCGGACTCGATAGCCTTGGTCATGCCGCCGAGGGCGTCAATCTCTTTTATGAGCTTGCGCGCCTCGCTGATCAGCGATGCAGTAAGTGATTCAACATAGTATGAACCGCCCAGAGGGTCAACCACATTGCATATGCCCGTCTCTTCCTGAATAACAAGCTGAGTGTTTCTGGCTATGCGGGCCGAGTGGTCTGTTGGGAGAGCTATTGCCTCGTCCAGCGCGTTGGTGTGCAGAGACTGGGTTCCGCCCAGAACAGCGGCCATGGCCTCTATTGTGGTTCTTATGACGTTATTGTAAGGATCCTGCTCCGTGAGGCTCCATCCGGATGTCTGGCAGTGTGTGCGCAGAGCGGATGAGAGTGCGTTTTTCGGGCTGAACTGGCTCATGAGCTCCGCCCAGAGGAATCTGGCGGCGCGGAGTTTGGATATTTCCATGAAGAAGTTCATGCCTATGGCGAAAAAGAACGAAAGCCTCGGCGCGAACTGATCTACTTCAAGCCCTTTGGCGATGGCTGCTTTCACATACTCAACACCGTCAGCGAGGGTAAAGGCGAGTTCCTGAACATTGTTCGCTCCCGCCTCCTGAATGTGGTAGCCGCTGATGGAGATTGAGTTGAACTTAGGCATGTATTTACTGGTGTATTCGATGATGTCCGAAATGATGTTCATGGAGGGTTCAGGCGGATAGATGTAGGTGTTGCGCACCATGAACTCTTTGAGGATGTCGTTCTGGATTGTGCCTGAAAGCTTGTCCTGAGTGACTCCCTGCTCTTCGGCGGCGATGATGTAAAGCGCCATTATGGGCAGAACCGCTCCGTTCATGGTCATGGAAACCGAAACATCCGCAAGGGGAATGTCCTTGAACAGGATCTCCATATCCAGAATGGAATCGATGGCGACCCCTGCCTTGCCCACATCACCCACCACTCTGGGATGATCAGAGTCATAACCTCTGTGAG
>JBFWJG010000133.1:0-3330 GCA_050253335.1 Deferribacterales bacterium
AAGTAATGAAAATTTATAATCATCCACAATGTATCTGGTAATATTCTTCATTTCGTAGTCATCAAAAAATAATTTATTAGATTTAAGACCAGCAAGATATGAGCGGAGCGTGCTGTATTTTAACTCGTTTGCCTTATGAAGTCTACGAAGCATGATTTCCCATTCCTCTGCAACTTCGGCAAAAATTTTAGATTTTGTTGAGACAGAATTGAAAAGTTGACATTTCTTAGAATTCGGAAACCATTCTGCATAAATAAGAGTACCATCAAGTAGCTCTTGTTCAAGTAATTTTGCCTGTCGCTGGGCATATCTCATGCCCTCTTTTCCAACCTGAACGTTAAGATATTCACGGCAACGAATGTTCTTATAGTAAAAATCAAGTAATAAACGACCTTTGTCGCTCCTCACATAAACATTTTTTCTTGCCATTCTCCCCTCTTGTTCAGCGGAATATCAATATCCAACACGGTAACAATTAAGAGTTCATTCAGCAATACTTTCTTCTTAATGAATATCACAGGAACACACCGCACTATTTAAGTGAATTATTCTTTATCCTGGCAATAATAGCGGACTTGATAAACCGAATCGGTGAACGCCCCTTTCCTGTACCCGTTTTAATATAATCTCTGCCTATTTTGAAGACACCATTCGATTTCCAGTTTTTAAGAGTTTTAGGAGAGAGTTGCAAAATTTCTGCAAGTTGCTCATAAGTCAATAATTCATCTTCAATGTTAATTTTATGAATAGATTTCATAGTTATTCTCCTCAACATTCTTGCCTAGCGGCATAACCTTCATTCCAGCCGCTTCTATAACCCTTCTCCCACCCTTCAGCTTCTTTTGACTTTAAGGCGGCTACCAAATACTCCTCAAGCTTCGACTGAACATACTCATCCAAATCTTCCTTGAACTGCTTCTTTTCTTTTTCAGAAAGATTCTCAATCCACTTTGAAAGATGATATTCTGCTCGCTTCAGCCTCACACAGCACCTCCTGCATGAGATAGTGCCTCATGCCTTATGAGCATGTCAGCGAAGATAACATTATTCAGCTCAAGCCTCTTTATGCCTCTTTCAGTGGATATATCCACCATCACCGGGCGGGAAGTTCCTCTGATAATTTCCGCAAGCTTAACCAACCCGTCAGGCTCGTTGCCAGAACCGGCTGCATGAGCATATGAAAAATACTCCAGCGGCTTGCAGAGAGCGGCCGCAATACGGACTATTGTATGAAAATCCGGGACGCGCCTTGAGTTGGTGTAATTAGAGAGAGCAGAGGGCGATAAACCCGACAAAGCACAAAGGTCTTTATTGCGCAGCCCGCGTTCCCGCATGGCCTTCTTTATCTGTGCGCCGATGAATGTATCTTCTGAAACTCTATTCTCCATCATCAGACCTCCTCAAACACGCCCTTTATTTCCTGCTTAAAGACTTCCAGCTCTGCGAAACCGTTTGCCATATGCTTTTTGGTAATCTCTCCTGCCCTAAGGATTCTGGCGTTTTCAAGTTCCTTTGCTTGCTGCATAAGCTTCTTTGCTTTTTCTCTGAGTTCTTCAGGAGTCTGTTTCTTTGCCATATCTGACCTCATTAAAGTTCGTTCTCATAATCATCACTGCGACCAAATTCTCTTTCAGTGCTATCCTTTTCAGGCTCGTCCTTCAGCATTTCGTCCTCCTCATCTGTTAATGGCAAAGAAACTGTGCTTACAGGTTTGTCCTTGCTTATATCCAAATCATCCCGAAGAATAAAAGATGCAGCCACTTCCTGATAATTCTTAGGCTTCAGCTTAATCATGCAGGTGTCATAACCGGGAAAACGAAGGTAAGCTTTCAGCGGCTGAAGACCGATAATCTCCGCAGGCATAATCAGATCCTGTGTAAGCTTCTGCTGGTTGATTGAAAGCCCGTCACGGTTGTCCAGAACGCCCATGCTGTTCACATCTCTGGATTCAATTACTTCTCTCTTTCCAATCTTCCTTGCAGCAAATTCCGCCGCATCCGGATCTGACAGAGCAAATACAACCTGAGTGGCGGCAGCGTTAACAATCGCCTGACGAAGTTCTTTGGTATAAATAGAGTCAATCTGCCCGACATCCTGAATGCCTATATAAACACACCCGCCGTATGAGCGGGACAATGTCAGAAGCTGAAGGATAGAGTGCATCCTTTTAAGCGTTCCGAATTCATCGAGGAAGAAATGAATGCGCCTTTTAGGGTCATTATCATCCATTGAAAGGAAGCGAGCCGCAAGAAGGTCAATGAACAGAGTCAGAACCGGTTTAAGAGCGTCCGCCACTTCTTTTTTTGATGTTACAAAGATGAATCCTTTGCCGTTTTCAAGCCAGTTTTCCAGAGTAAAATCAACGCCGCCGGTTCTCACCGTCATATACTCAATTGCGGTCACATAATTAATCAAAGTAGACATGAGAGAACCCGCCTGTCGTTGTTTCGGATCCGCAAGAACCTGAAGAGCGGTGGCGTATTCAGATGATGACTTGAATATCTTCGCAAGATTTACAGAATCCATCGTGACGAGAGTCCAGAGAGATTTATAATCACGCTGTCCGGTCTTATAAAGATACTTCAATATGCAGCGGAAAATCTCCCTTGCCCCGTCTGTCCAGAAAGGGTCTTTGTCTCCTTCATTTTTGGCGATAAGAGAATAGCCTATTGCCTCAAAATCAGTGGGCTTTTTTATCTCATCAAACAGGTTCCAGTTGCATGAACGTTCATCGAACGGATTGAAAATAACATCTCCCCTTTCAGGGTTATAAAACTTCCTCGTATAATCCCCTTTCGGGTCATATATGACCGCTTTCTCCCCTCTTTCACGTACACGTTCAAGAATAGAAGAGAGCAGGACTGTTTTGCCTGTTCCCGGTCTTCCCATGATGAAAGTATGAGTCGTTTCAGCGTCACGGGGCATCCTCACATTACCGAAAGGAAGATCACCGTTTTTTACCTTGCGCCTTATCTCTTTTGCAGAAACAAGTTTACCGCCGCGGACATGCTTATCGTCTTTAATTTCCTTTGCAGACTTAGTGAAAAATCTGATTGCCAGAGGATAAAGAAAGAAAATCCAGAGCCAGAAAATCATAGGCTTCCAGATAACACTGTGGAACACTGCTATATATTGCTGAAAGAACGGATCATACACCACTTCATCCGCAGTTCTCACATAGTGCTTACCGTCATAATCAAATCCGGCCGGCATCTTATTCAAGCCGATACTTACCGCTATTGATGACTTGTAATAAGTAAAAACCATCAGACCGGACAGATCACGTTTATTGAAATCTCTCACCGCAGAAACAGTAACAAGCAGGAAGTA
>JBFWJG010000134.1:0-3140 GCA_050253335.1 Deferribacterales bacterium
GATTGAATAGGGAGAAAAGGAATCAGACAACAACCCCGACATCTGATGATAGCCGGGGTTTATATTATCTGAATTATCCCATTGCGTTAAGGCGGACAGCGAGCCTTGAAACTCTTCTGGAAGCCTGGTTTTTGTGGATAACGCCTTTAGTTGTGACTTTTCTTATTGTAACTTCAGCGCTTTTGAAAGCTTCTGCCGCCGCAGTTTTATCTCCGCTTGAAACAGCCGAAAGGAATTTTTTAACGGCAGTTCTCATTTTGGATTTATAAGCTTTGTTAGCCAGAGCTTTTTTTCTGTCCTGTCTGATTCTTTTGTTAGCACAAAGTGTGTGGGCCACTTTTCACCTCTAGTATTTTTGTAAGAGGTGATGTATATCAAAAGAAACCTCTTTAGTCAAGGGGTTTGAACATTGTTATGGGCTGTATTTTAAAAAAATTTATGCCACGGAGCGTCTTTATATGAAAAAACTTACTTATATTGTTTGTATATCAGCACTTTTAGCCGCCTGCGGAGCCAAGGAACCGAAGGTGGAGACAGGGCAGGCAATCCTCGCGGGGTTCTCCTCCGCCGGGGAAACGGAGAACTCAAAGCGTCTGGGCGAACTCAGTGTTCAGCTTGATGAGGTTAAGCAGAATATAGAAATAATAAACAGAAGAAACATAGCTGTTGAAGAAAAATATAAGCAGATAATAGATCTCTTCGTGGCTTACAGAGAGACTTTGAGCGCAATAAACACAAAAGTGGACAATTTTACTCTCACAAAGAATTTGGCATATGCAAATAAAGGTGTATCATTGTATGGGAACCGTAATTTAGCAGGCGAACCTGTGAGGGTGATTTCACAGGATTCTCTGGTGGAGATTCTTGAAGGCGAAGCGGGCAGTGCCAGAGTTGTGGCTGTCCGTTCCGCAGAGGTTAACGGATACGCCGAAGGTAAGGCATTTACCAAACTTCTCAAATAATCCCAGACGGTTGCCTGTCTTTTTCCTTTAAGGAAAACGGAGGTGATTTAATGAAGAGAACAGCTTATCTTTTGTCTCTGCTTATGCTTGTGTCTGCCGGTGTCTGGGCAGCAGCAGGGGGAGACACAGCGGAAAGAACCGCAAAAACGTGCGCGGGTTGTCACGGGACAAACGGCGCCTCACCCGGCATGTTCATTCCCGTCATAGGCGGTCAGAACGCCGGATATCTTAAAAAAGTTCTCCTTGAACTCAAGGAAAAAAAGCGTTCTCACAGCGTTGAGATGTCTCTCATGGCTTCCGGCTACACCGATGAACAGCTCACTGCCATATCCGAATGGATGGCAGACAGAAAATGGGCAGATTCCAAAGCGAAAATCACTGAATACAACATGGGCGCCACAGTTAAGCTCATTGAGGATTATTCCTGCTTCGGCTGTCACACTGACAACGGCAGGGGAGAAGGGGAAACTCCCGCGGTAACAGGTCAGGCTCCCGGTTATCTCAAAAATGTTCTGATGAAGTACAAAGCGGGGCTCATTCCTTCGGATGAAATGGCTTTCCTTAAAGATGTCAGCGAAGTAGAGATAGATGCCATGGTTTCCTATCTTACGGAACTGGGGAGGAACAGATGAGCGGCATATCAAGAAGAGGTTTTGTAAAGGCTTCCGCCGCAGTGATAGCCGCGGCGGGCATTTCCGGCTGTGCGGGCGGTTTTAGCCTCAATATAAATAAACAGCAGGAACAGGTCATCCTGCCTAAGTCCGACAAAAGGGTTGTTGTTCTCGGCGGCGGCTGGGGCGGACTGACTGCGGCGAAATACATCAAGCTGGGCGATCCTTCCATTGAGGTTGTTATTGTGGAAAGGCTGGAGCATTTCGTTTCCTGCCCCATGAGCAACCTTGTTTTATCCGGCCTGAAGTCGCTTCAGGAAATCACTTTCACATATGACGCTCTGGTGAAGAACCACGGCATAAAAATAATAAGAACGGAAGCAACAGGACTTGATGCCGCCGCGAAACAGCTTCACACCGCTGCAGGGCGCATAGAATATGACAAGCTTATAGTCTCTCCGGGCGTTGAGTTTATGTATGATAAGATAGAAGGCTGGTCAAAGGATGCCGAGGATGTTTTCCCCCATGCATACAAGGCCGGAAGACAGACTGTCCTCCTCCGCGAACAGCTTGTAAATCTTAAAAACGGCGAAAATGTGATTCTTACCGTTCCGCCCGCTCCGTACAGATGTCCTCCTGGACCTTATGAAAGAGCCTGCCAGATTGCTTTCTACCTTAAAAACAATAAAAAAGGCTCCAGACTGATAGTTATTGACGGCAATGAGGATATCGCCTCCAAGGGCAAGCTTTTCCACGCCGCATGGGATGATTATTATAAGGATATCATTGAATATGTGCCCGATACGCTTGTGAAAGGCGTGGATGTGAAGAGCAGAACGCTCAGGACAACAAAAGGCGACTTTAAAGGCGGGGCAGTCAATATTATTCCCGAAATGAAGGCCGGCTCGTTCGCGTATAAGGCAGGACTCCTTCCTGAAACAGACCGCTGGGTCAGAGTGAACTCATTCACCCTTGAATCCCAGACGCTTAAAGATGTTTTCGTAATCGGCGACTCAACCCATGCGGGCACTGTGGGACCTGTTCCCAAGTCCGGCTTTGTGGCAAACTCAATGGGCAAGGTGGCCGCCGCCGCTGTGGTCAGTCAGCTGAACGGCAGGGAGCCGCTGAAACCCAACCTTGTTAATACCTGCTACAGCATGGTTAATGACAAGGAAGCCATCTTTATATCAGGTGTTTACGACTATGATGAAAACACAAAAATGATAACCAGCAGAGGCGGCGGACTTTCTCCCGCACGCTCAGAGCTTTACGGAAAACATGCCGAAGACTGGGCGCTCAGCATCTGGTCGGATATCCTGACGTAATGAAATAAACCCATATAAACCGCCGCATTTCGCGGCGGTTTTTTTTTGATTTGCCGGACAATAAAAAAAGTTCATTCAAAAAACATAAAATTTTGATTATTATACTTTACAATCTATTGAATTAAAAATAAGTTTTTATCATCCAAACAATTATTTATTGCTGAAATATTTAAAATCTAAATGATTTTTTGACAAATAATTTACGTGACTAAAAATTTAAAAGTTTTTTTTATTTGAATTTT
>JBFWJG010000135.1:0-3116 GCA_050253335.1 Deferribacterales bacterium
TGAGCTGGAAAACGGCGGGGATGTCTCTTATGAATATGCGGCGAAAGCCACGGCTGAGATCTTCCTGAGCAGACTGGGAATAAGTCAGACTTCCGGCGTGCGCTGAGACAGACACACGCCGGATATATCATTATTCGGTAAATGCTCCGAGGACTGTTGAATGCGCCGTCGGATACTTCACTGCTCTGTCTGCAAGGAAGTTTTCCATTCCTGCGGGCAGGCTGAGCCCGAGTTTCTCTTTATTATGAAGAACAAGCTCCGCAATGAGCCCCGCTGCGGAAGGCATTGAATCATCAAAAGTTTCAAGCACTTTCCCTGCTCTGTCCAGATGGAGCAGTCCGTCATGTGTAAACTCATCCAGAGCCTGCTCCAGAAGCGCTTTTGTTTTTACCAGAAACCCTTTTTCGGAAGTGATGTCAAAAAATTTCAGATACATATCAGCGGTGAAGGCGTAATCCTCAAGGGTCGCGTAATTAAAAATATCCCCTGAGTAATTGATTCTGTTCAGATGTGTTCCGTCTATCAGGAAGTGCTCAAGCTTGCCGAGGAGCATTTTAGCCTGCTCAAAGTAATATTCTTCTCCGGCTGTTTCGCTGTATTCCAGAAGAGCCTTGCAGAAGAGGGCATTCTGGGAGAGGATGACCTTGTTGTCCTTGGCGGGTTTTTCTTTGTATGAAGCTCCTGCCTTGAGTTTGTCTATGTAGGGCTGAACGGCGATTCTGCTCTCGTAGTCCGCCTTGGCGAAAGCCGCAACTCCTTCATAAGGGAAGATGTGCTCAAACATCTTCTTCTTGTCATCCTCAGTGAAAAGAACCATATCGCGGTTGAATATTTTATAGTAAAACCCTTCTGAAAGCTTGCCTTTTGCGTCAAGGCTGTCAGCATCCATGGAGGAGATAAGCCCGAATTCGGTGTTAAACTCGTCCAGTATGAAGTCTATGGCCTTTCCGGCTGTGTGCAGGTAGAGCATATTATCTGTCCTGTCGAACATGCGGGTAAGGAAAAGGGCATTAAGCGCATTGTCATAAAGCATTTTCTCAAAGTGGGGTGTGCGCCACTCCTTATCCACCGTATATCTGAAAAAACCGCCGTGTATATGGTCGCATATTCCGCCGGAACAGAGCATGTCCGCTGTTTTTGTGAGGAATTTACCTGCTCTTTCCTTCTCAAAACGCTTCATGAGATAAAGAAGGGAAGGAACCTGCGGGAAGCGGGCTCCCGCACCGAAACCGCCGTTCTCCATGTCCATGATGCGGTAGAATTCATTGTCAAATGCGCTTAGAGGGGTTGATTCGAAGTGCTCAAGGTCAAACTTTACCTCCCTGAATTCTTCCAGAAAGCTGAGGTAGTTTTTCCCTGTCTGCCTGACGTGGGCACGGTCAGTGCGGTAGAGCTCGCCTATTTTTTCAAGTATCTCCTTGAATGCGGGCAGACCGTGGCCGGGCTCCTTCGGGTAATATGTTCCGCCGTAGAAGGGGGTTCCGTCGGGCAGGAGAAAGCAGTTGAGCGGCCAGCCGCCGTTAACCCCTGTGGACTGAAGATAAAACTGGTAGCGTTTGTCAACATCAGGATATTCTTCTCTGTCGACCTTGACGGGGATGAAATATTTATTTATGACTTCGGCGGTTGCCGGATCCTCGAACGATTCCTTTTCCATAACGTGGCACCAGTGACATGCGGAATAGCCCACGCTGATCATTATGGGTTTATCCTGCTCCTGAGCCAGCTTGAGGGTCGCATCGCTCCACGGCTGCCATGCGACAGGGTTGTCTTTATGCTGAAGGAGATAGAGGCTTCGTTCGTTTCTGAGAATATTTTCAAGCAATGTAATCACCTTTGATATGATTTTCAGTAATAAAACATAAGAATATGCGAAATTCAAGATAATAAAGCGGCACTGCTGATAATGCTGTTTTGCTGTCATGGAATTAAAAAAGGGAGCCTTGGGGCTCCCTTTTTTACTAATGGGTGAGGCAGAAAATTATTTTGATTTTTCAATGCAGTCAACAACTGCAATAGCGGCCAGATTTACTATGTCCGTAACGTCAACTCCTCTCTGGAGAACGTGTACGGAGTGTTTGAAGCCCTGAAGGATCGGCCCTATGGCTATACCGCTTCCGAGTCTCCACAGAAGTTTGTATGCGCTGTTTCCGGCTTCAAGGTTGGGGAAAACAAGCACGTTCGCGTCCCCTTTAATTTTTGAGAAGGGGAAGGCTTCTTTGGCAATGGGCGGATAAACCGCTGTGTCTGCCTGCATATCCCCGTCTATTATGAGTTTCGGGTCAATTTCGTTAACAAGCTTTATCGCTTTTTCCACTTTTATGGTTCTTTCCATGCGGACAGAGCCGAAGTTGGAGAAGGAAAGCATCGCCACTCTGGGTTCTATCTGGAACTTTCTCAGTGTGTCCGCGGACTGAAGAGCGATCTGCGCAAGCTGCTCCGCAGTGGGGTCGATATTCACTGTGGTGTCGGCGCAGAGAACTATTCTGTCTTTAAACAGCATGAAGTAAGAGCCTGAGGGAGAAGTATAGCCTTTTTCAAGAGGCATAATTTCAAGCAGAGGCTTCACAGCGTCGGGATAGTTTCTGGAATATCCGTTAACAAGGCAGTCTGCATCGCCGTTTTTAACCATCATAGCCGCAAAGTAATCAGTGATTTTGTTCATGCGTCTTGTGGCTTCCGCGAGGGTTGTGCCTTTTCTGCCGCGCAGTTCAAAAAGCTGTGCCGCGTATGATTCAACCTTGTCGGAGCATCTGGGGTCAATAATTTCGATGCCGTTAAGATCCACATTAATTTCCGCGGCAAGCTTTTTAATCCTCTCAACATCTCCGAGCAGGATAGGCTGGGCGATTCCTTCCAGTACGATTCTGTTAGCGGCTCTTATTATTTTTTCATATTCGCCTTCGGGGAAAACAAGCTTTTTCGGGCTCTGTCTCGCAACGGAGATAGCCTGACGTGTGAATTCCTTAGCGAATGAAAGCCTTGATTCAAGCTGGTCTTTGTATGCTTCAAAGTCTTTGATGGGCAGTTTCGCAACCCCTGTCTCCATAGCGGCTTTCGCAACTGCGGGGGCAACCCATGTCAGAACTCTGGGGTCGAAGGGTTTGGGGATGATA
>JBFWJG010000136.1:0-3040 GCA_050253335.1 Deferribacterales bacterium
TTCGGCTACGGAATAGGGCGTTTCGCCTCTGTTGACGGTGTTGATTATCTCACGTTTCTGATACCCGGACTGATTGCCATGAGCAGCCTGAACCAGAGCTACGGTATTTCAGGCGAAATAAATATTTCCAGATTTTACTTCAAAGTTTTTGACGAATACCTTCTTGCTCCTGTGAGCAGATGGGAGATAGTGGCGGGCGAAATGCTCTACGGAGTGATCAAAGGGCTTATCCCTGTCGCCATTGTTCTTCTTTACGGAGTTATTGCCGGAGCGGGGCTTAAAATCAGCCCGATGTTTGTGCCTGTGATGTTTGTTCATCTTGTTGTGTTCTCACTGCTGGGCATAATTGTCGCCCTTGTGGTGAAAAATCACGGAGATCAGATGTCGGTGAACACTTTTGTGATAACACCGATGATATTCCTCTCAGGCACTTTTTATCCTGTGGATAAAATGCCGGTTTTTGCGAAGCTCATAGCGCATATCTCACCGCTGACTTATTCAACTCAGCTTATAAGGTTCTCTCTCATAGGCACTGAGTGCGGTGTGCTTCTTAACATGGGAGTGATGATCTTGACTGCCGCAGTGCTCTTTATCACCGCAGGGCAGATTCTGAAAGGGGTTGAGGGTTGAGAGCATTTTGGCTTTTCATCCTTTTGTGCGCATGCGCCGCGGCGGCTTTTGTGGGCTCCACGGATATAAGCCATTTCCGCACTGATGAGGTGCAGAGGGATATTCTTCTGAATATGCGTATGCCCCGGGTTGTTTTCGCGGGGCTTACCGGCGCTATGCTGGGTTTAAGCGGTTCAATATATCAGCTTGTCCTGCGCAACCCCCTTGCGGACAGCTTCACCACGGGCGCGGCATCATCCGCCGCTCTGGGGGCGGTTGTGGCCATTGCTGTCGGTCTTCCGGCGGAACTCGCGTCTCCTGTGGCTCTTGCCACAGGTCTCGGCGGGCTGATGCTGGTTTACGGAGTGTCATACCGCAGAAGCGGCATAAGCCCCGTTACGATGATTCTGGCGGGTGTGGTGCTGAATATAGTTGCCTCATCGGTGATCGGCTTCGTCAAATTCTTTTTTGAAGAGTCTTTAACGTCCATCGTCTTCTGGCTGATGGGCGGCTTTTATATGATTACATGGGCTAAGGCCGCTTTTGCGGCGGCTGTTTTCTGCCTGTGTGCGGGATATTTCCGTTTAAGGGCGCACCCTTTGAACATACTTGCCCTTGATGAAATGTCCGCAGAGACCTCAGGCGTCAATGTGCGCACAGAAAGGATGAGGGCGTTTGTGTTTTCCACCGCCCTTGTGGCAGTTTCAGTGAGTTTTACAGGGCTTATTGGCTTTGTGGGGCTCATTGTTCCGCACATAGCCCGAAGCTTTTACGGCAGTGATGTGAGGCAGGGGATATTCTACTCCTCTGTTTTCGGTGCTCTGCTTATGATAACTGCGGATGCTGTCGCCAGAACCGTTATCCCGAACGGAGCCGAGCTTCCTGTGGGGATAGTGACCGCTGTTCTGGGCGGAGTGTTTTTTCTGTACATGCTCCGCAGCAGGCAGACGGAGATGTGGCATGATTGAGATCCGAAGCCTTGAGTTCAGGCGGGGCGGTTTTACACTCAGTGTGCCGGATCTCGCTGTGCATAAGGGCGAAAAGATAGCCCTCATAGGTGAAAACGGTTCGGGCAAAAGCACGCTTCTGCATATCATTGCAGGGCTTATACCCTCTGAAGGAGTCAGCTTCAGCGGAAAAGAGCTGGGCAGAACAGGCAGAAAGGAGCGTGCGGGGATGATAGCCTTCATGCCTCAGCTTCCGTCTGTTGTGTTCCCTTTCACGGTGTTTGAGGTTGTGCGTCTGGGAGCTTATGCCGCAGGGTATATGAAGGATGCGGACAGGCTCACGGAAGAGGTACTGCGGTTGACTGCCCTCACCGGACTGCGGGACAGAGCCTTCACGGAGCTTTCCGGCGGTGAAAAACGAAGGGTGATGGCAGCCCGTGCCCTTAATCAGCGGACTGATGTTCTCCTGTTGGATGAACCTGTATCCATGCTTGATGTAAGGCATTCTCTGGAGATTCTGAACCTGCTCGCAGGTTCCGGCAGAACGCTTATCGCCTCCATGCACGAGGTGAATCTGTCGGTGAAGTATTTTGACAGGATATGGATGATGAATAAAGGAAAACTGATATATGACGTACCCGCGGAAAAAGCGGATGCATCCATGCTTTCGGAGGTTTTTAATGTTCAGGCTGTTTCTCACGCTGATCATTTTACTTTCAGCATTTAGCGCATTCGCCGCCGAAAGGGTGGTGATACTGGCTCCCGCCGCCGCCGATATTTTTTACAGACTGGGCGCGGGCGGCAGGGTTGTCGGTGTTACTAAGAATGTGACCGAGTTTCCGGACGCTGTGAAGGTCGGCACACACATCCGCCCTAATGCGGAGATAATACGCTCTCTGAGGCCTGATCTGATAATTACCGGCTCGGCCGATGAATATTACGCGGACGCAGTTAGGGCGATCACCGGAGCCTCGGTCTATAAGTATGACCCGCTGAGCCTTGAGGAGATTCTAGCTGCCGCGGCAGAGATAGGGGAGCTCACGGGAAGGCAGGCGGAAGCCGCCGCACTCACTGCGGAGCTGAAAGCGAAGCTGGCCTCTGTTAAGCCGCTTAAATCAAAGCCGAAGGTGATATACGAAGTCAGCCAGCTTCCCTACACTGTTGCGGGAAGAGGAAATATAGTGACAGCGGTGATCACCGCCGCAGGCGGGGAGATGGCGGCGGATGCAGACGGCAAGCTTGTGAAGCTCTCTCTGGAAAAGACGGTTGCGCTCAGGCCGGATGTTTACATATGGCAGACGGGACCCATGAACCGCAACCCTGTTGAGCCGTGGAAGCGGCCTGAATTCGCAAAAATGAAAACAAAATGGATACATGCGGATGAAAAGAAGTATTCAAGAGCCAACACAGGTTCTTTCGATGCGGTTCTTGAGCTTAATTCCGCACTGAGGAAATTATATGAGTAAAAAGCTTATTATAGTGGG
>JBFWJG010000137.1:0-2933 GCA_050253335.1 Deferribacterales bacterium
AAGCTTGGGGATATTCACATTCGAAGGGCATTCCATAACACAGCTTCCGCAGTTTACGCATTTGTTGATTACGTTCTGGAAAGCTTCCTCGTACAGAGAATCCCCGTCTATGGCTCCGCTTATAAGCGCGCGGAGAACGTTCGCCTTCGCTTTCGGGGCGGCGGTTTCGTCCCTTGTGGCCTTATAAACCGGACACATCCTCGTTGCGGAGGTAACGGTTGTGCACTTTGAACAGCCGTGGCATTTTTCAGCCTCGTCAGTGAATCCCTCGTTCCATACAAGGTGTTTTCCGCTCAGATCCGTACTGCGGTAGTCGGAGCCGAAGCGGAGGAATTTCATCATCTGCTCGTCATCGCAGACGGTTTTTATATCGGGGTTGAGGAGTTCCTCAACATCAAAAGCCGCTTTTGTTTCAAGGAAAAGCGGATAAATATCCTTATACTGCTCTTTGATGTATGCGCTTCTCAGTCTTCCGTCGCCGTGTTCGCCGCTCACAACTCCGCCAAGGGAGTTCACAAGCTTAAACACGTCATCTGCGAGGATTTTCAGCATCTCTATATCATGGGGGTCTTTCAGGTCAAGGAGCGGTCTGGTGTGGAGAAGCCCTTTTGCGATATGCCCGTAAATGACAAATTCAGCCCTGTGGCCTCTCAGTATGGCGTACAGCCCCTGAAAATAGTCCACCAGCCTGTCCGTGGGCACTGCCGCGTCCTCAATGAGGGCGAGGATCTTCTTGCGCCCTTTGAGCTTGTAGAGTATGGGCACAGCCGCCTTGCGCACAGCCCAGAACTTCGCGGCCTCCTCTTCCGATGCCGCCACGGAGGCGGATGTGGAGAGATCCTGAATATCAGCCATGGCCTGTTCAGCAAGTCTGCGCACCTCTTCCCTGTCATAGCCGTCGTACTCAATCATCAGAACATTGTCCACCCCTTCGGGTATGGCTTCTTTGAGCTTCGCGTCCGATTCTCTGGCAAGATTGAGGAGCGATTTATCCATTATCTCAATGCCCGAGGGTGCGGAAGGCAGAACCCTCTGCACAGCCTGAGCGGACTTGACTATATCATCAAAATAAGCAACCACGAGGCTGTCAAAATCGGGTTTTTCATGCAGACGGAATGTGAGCTCCGTGACTATGGCGAGAGTGCCTTCCGAACCGCCCAGAAGCTTGCCTATGTGCAGACCTCCGTTCTCCGTCAGCCCTCTTAAATTGTAGCCTGAAACATTGCAGCGGATTGAGGGGTAAGCGTTTTCTATCTTTTCTTTATTGTCTTCATAAAGCCTGTACAGCTTTTTGAACTTAGGCGGAAGCTTGTCAAACGGGGTGGTTTCAAGGGTTTTGATCGTGGTTTCCGTTCCGTCGGCGAGGATGAGCTTTGCGTCTTCTATATAGTCGGAAACATTGCCGTATTTAACGGAGTGCGCTCCGCTGGCGTTTGTTCCGTACATCCCGCCGAAGCTGGCGTATTCGCCGCTGGATGGATCGGGAGGGAAGAAAAGCCCCTTTCCCCTGAGCTCAACTTCAAGCTCGCCGAAGCGGTAGCCCGGCTGACATGTGAAGGTATTCCCTTTTTCATCCAGTTCCACAAGGGTGTTCATGTATTTGGAAAAGTCCAGTATCAGCCCCTTCCCCACGGCAGAACCGCAAAGCCCGCTGCCTGATCCCCTTGTGTGGATCGAGAGCCCGTAGCGGGACGAGAACTTCACCACTGTTTTGATGTCGTCTTTATCGCGAGGATACACAACGCAGGCCGGCTCCACCCTGAAAATGCTGCCGTCCGTTGAGTGCATGTATCTTCTTATTTTATCGGTGTAAACATCACCCTTAATATTTTCCGAAAGTTCTTCAAAAATATTTTTGGTCAGTTGAGGCATTGTTTCTCCTGTTGTTTATGGGTTCCGTAACCTATAATAATAGATCATCTCCCGAAAATATAAAGACATAATTTATCAAAAAATAATAAGGCAGGGTTATGGAAAAGCTAACATATGAAAAGAAAAACAGAATAGCTTATATCACCTTGAACAGACCGGAGGCACTGAACGCCCTTGATGAGGAGCTTAACAGGGAGCTTGAAGAAGTATGGGACGATTTTGCTTTATGCTCCGAAACGGACATAGCGATCATAACCGGAGCGGGAAAATCATTCTGTGCCGGGGCAGATCTCAAGACATTCATACCAAAATGGAAAAAGGCAGACCTCTATTCACTCAGGCAAAACGTACAAACAGGCCTTGCCGGAGGGATAACCAGAGGAAAGCACCGAATATACAAGCCAATAATTGCCGCTGTTAACGGTCATGCGATAGGCGGGGGATTTGAACTTGCACTCGCATGCGACATACGGATAGCGTCTGAAAAAGCAAAATTCGGAGTATTTGAAACCCGTTATGGTCTGCACCAGGGGGATGGAGGTTTGGTTCGCCTCTGCGAGATTGCCGGAACAGCCGTCGCTGCTGATCTCTCCATGACAGGCAGAGAAGTCAGCGCTGAGGAGGCACTGAAGCTTGGTCTGGTGAGCAGGGTTGTTCCCGCAGAGGAACTAATGAAAACAGCCGAGGAATACGCCGGGATGATACTGAAAAACAGCCAGCGTGCCGTGCGCTCAGTAAAAGAAACCATAATTAATATTCAGGGGTGCTCCTTTGAGGACGCTCTGCGGATCGAAGCGATAAACGGATACTCATGCCTCGGTGATTTTTCGGAGGCGGAAGAAAGACTGAAGGCTTTCATCAAAAAACAGTAATCGCCGCCCGCAAAAAAATCAGCCGCGGAAAGTATAGCTTGATAAATCATCCGCTTCGGTATTATCTTCTGCCTATGAAAAAAACTGTAATCGGAATCACAATCGGCGATCCTGCCGGAATAGGCGCTGAAATAGCCGCCAAATACGCACTGAACCAGCCGGAAAACGTGAGGACAGTCTTCATAGGCT
>JBFWJG010000138.1:0-2844 GCA_050253335.1 Deferribacterales bacterium
CAATTCACAGGAATGCGGATAAGGCTTCCGTCCCTCATGGGAGCATGAATAAAACCGTTGTTTACCCCGAACAGGAAAAGATCCCTCGTTACTTCCACATCCTTTATGCAGTATTCCTCTATGAGGTCAAAGCGCCCTTCCTTAAACCATTGAAGAGCCATGAGCCCGTCCGCGGATTTGCCTGTATTCAGGGTGGCTGTGGCAAGCTTTTCCAGTGAGAACCTCTGTCCGGTCAGACTGCGGACATCCGCCAGCATATCAAACACGAAAGTTCCCCTGAAAGCGGGCATTCCGTAACCGGAGAGCACCTTGTTGTCGAAGCCGATGTTGTTGAAACCCACAATCATCCGCGCGGAGGCAAGCCTTTCTGTCAGCTCGGCTATCTTCTCCTCTCTGTAGGCGCTGAATTCGCCGCTGTTCATGGAATAAACCACGGCAACGGACACACCCATCTTATGGCTGTTGTTCCATCCGCCGACCTCGTCAGCAGAATATTTTGTCTCTATGTCATAAATCAGCACTTCGCCGCTGTTTTCGCACTTTATCACAGGATTTTCCTCCTCATCTTCCTTCAGATCCGCCTCCAGAAGGCGTTTTATGAGATAAACCGCCCCCTGTTTATCCAGCGGATAATTGCCGCTGCCGCATTTGGGCGAGTATATACAGGCGGGGCATCCGTCCTCGCACCCGCAGAAACTCACCTGATTCAGCGTGGTTTCCAGAAGCTCCCGTATTCTGCCGAAGGCTCTTTTCATTATTCCCACACCGCCCGGATAGCCGTCATAAACAAACACGGCAGAGCTTTCAAGCTGCGGATGGTAAGGGTACGATATGCCGCCCACATCATCCCTCGAACTCAGGACAACAGTGGGGAGCATGGCAATGACTGCGTGTTCGAAGGCATGGATAGCGCCCATATAGTTCAGCCCCTGAGCTTCGATCTCCTGCCTGAAAGCGGGAGGGATAAGGAAATACATCCCCTTGGTCTCAAACATGACCGGATCTTCCTCAAGGTCAACATCCTGAAGTTTTTCCCCTGTGCGGGCAGAGATTTTGGAATAGCCGGTGAGCCTTTCCGTAACCCGCAGGTCGCTGAAACACGCCCGCATGTTCCCTTCCGTTTTCCTGACACGCTCGTGGAGAACAGATGTCTGCTTTTCGGTAAGGGGTATGGTGAAATAGTTGCCGTTAAAAGGCTGAAGCTCTATCTCACGTTTCTGCCTGTCAGTATCCGTCACTATGAACTGACTGCCCCTGTGCAGGTAGACCGCGCCCTTGAAATTCTCGGTGTAAACCCGTCTGCCGGAGTTGGTGGCTATCATGATTTTGGAGCAGTTCAGAGTGTAGCTGTCCCCCGCCATGCGGAGATCAATATCACCGTAGGGGTATCTGCCCAGAGCAAACAGCCTTCCGCCCCCTGCTTCCTCAAAGAGCCTTCCTTCCGCCGCCAGTTTCTCTATCTGGACTGCGTTCTCTTTATAGTAAGCTTCATCCCTTGAAACGGGCTTCTCATAAGCGGCGCAGATGATGTGCCCCTCGTTTATCTCTGTGTTCTCCCTGTCCACTGCCAATTCCTCGAATCTGCCTTCAAACAGAAGCTCCGGCTTGCGCACATAGTACTGGTCCAGCGCGTCGTTTCCCGCTATGAGGATTATAAGGCTGTCCTTAATGCCCCTTCCGCTGCGCCCTGCCCTCTGCCAGAGGCTCATCATTGAGCCCGGGTAGCCGACAAGGATCGTGGAGTCCACTCCGCCTATATCAAGCCCGAGCTCAAAAGCGGATGTGGAGATGACTGCTTTCAGTTTACCGTCAGAGAACTTTTTCTCTATCTCCCGCCTTTCCTCCGGCAGAAAACCCGCCCTGTAGGAGCTGAGGGCAGAGGCGTATGTCGGGTCGGCGGATAAGGCTCTGGCGAATATCGTTTCCGTCTGCTTGCGGGACTTGGTGAAGCAGATTGTCTTGACCCCGGCCTCGATATTAACTTTCAGAAGGTAGTTTGCAAGCGCCGCCGCAGGAATATCGGGATTGAACATCAGAAAATGCTTTCTGCCGGACGGAGCTCCGCTTTTTGACACATGGGTGAATTCCCGCCCGAAAAGCTGTGAGGCGAACTCGGCGGGACTCCCTATGGTCGCCGAGCAGGAGATTATGCGCACATGCGGGTAAAGCCTCTGAAAACGGGCAAAGAGATTGTAGACATGGCTTCCGAAAACGCCTCTGTATGTGTGGAGTTCGTCCACCACAAGGTATTTCAGTCCGCTCAGGAAGCCGTCCCACTCCTCGCGCTTGGCCAGCATCGAGTAATGCATTATGTCGGGGTTGCTGATTATTATATTCGGCTGATCTTTCAATATTTTACGGCGGAGTTTCTTATCAGTGTCGCCGTCAATGACCGCTGTTTTTATTCCGCCGCCGAGGGGGATTTCGCCTATGAAATTTTCCAGACTTTTCTGCTGGTCATGCCCCAGAGCCTTGAGGGGGAACAGATAAAGCGCCTTCACGCCTCTGTTGTGATAAATATCTTCTATTACAGGGAGATTATAGCAGAGGGTCTTCCCGCTTGCAGTGGGAGTGGTGACAATAATATCTCTCCCTGCACGCACATGGCGGTAACTTTCCGCCTGATGGGTGTATAATTTATCTATGCCCATATCTCTGACGGCGTTTCGTATAATGTCCGATTCTATAATGTTCAGTTCTTCGAACTCCGCATCCCGAGGAGGGATAACCCTCTCATAGTTAAGGGATGCGGCGAACTGTCCCTTATGCAGGTGGTTTATGAGTTTTTCCATAGCCCTATCTATATCACATCCGCAGTGCGGAGCAATATATCAAAATCGTTCA
>JBFWJG010000139.1:0-2840 GCA_050253335.1 Deferribacterales bacterium
CTGAAAAACGGGGGCAGCGGATATGTTTATCCGTTTGATCACGGAAGTTTTGTAAAGCAGGATTACGCGGATGAAACGCTTAATTTTTACAATCCTTCCGAACAGGGATTTGAGGCAAAGTTCTCTGAACGCCTTAAAAGGCTCTGGAGCGGCGTGAAGAAATATGAGTAAGGCCGCTCTCAGAAAGCAGATGAAGGAAAAGCGGGTCAGTTTGTCCGCTCCCTTTGTCGCAGAGGCTTCGGACGCCGTATGCCAAAAATTCCTCGCCGAATATAAATCGGCAAAGAGAGTACTGTTGTACTCCGACATAAATAACGAGGTGAAAACGGAAAATCTTGCGCTAAAATTAATGAGCGGCGGAACGGAAGTCTACCTGCCTAAGCTGAAAGAAGGCAGGCTGGTTACCGGACCGTACAACGGAGGATTGCAGACGGGGCCTTACGGAGTTAAGGAACCGGTTGTGATAGATGACAGAACGGATTTTGACGTGGTTGCCGTGCCGGGACTTGCCTTTGACAGCGAACTTTTCAGGCTTGGCTACGGAGGCGGCTACTACGACAGACTACTGCCCGGACTAAGGCTTTCGGTCAAAGCCGGTTTGGGCTACGGATTTCAGATTGTCCGCACGGTTTACAGGGAAGAACATGATTTTCCGCTGGATGTGCTGATAACTGAAAATTACATATACAGGAGGAGCAGATGAGCAGTCTGCATGCGTTACTTGTCCTCGTGAGCCTTATGACAGGCATATTCGCGGGACTTTTATATCAGAAAAGAAAGAATGAAAATGAGAATATCAAAAACAGCAAAACAGCCGAAGACATTTTAAGCAGAGCCAGAAAAGAAGCCGATGAGATAATCAAGGAAGGCAAGCTTGAATCTAAGGATTATGTCTACAAAGGCAAGCAGGAAGTTGAAAGGGAATCAAGAGAAAAGAAAAAAGAGATAGCCGCACTTGAAAAAAGGCTTATCACCAAAGAAGAGTCCATTGACAGCAAGCTTGATCAGCTTACAAAGAAAGAGGATGCGCTCCTTAAAAAATACGAGGAAGCGGAAGAGAAGCAGAAGGTTCTCGACAGGCTCCGTGACGAGGCGGAGGAGATCCGCAACAGAATGATAGCCGAGATAGAGAAAATAGCCGCCATGACAAGGGAGGAAGCTAAGCAGATGCTTATCGCCGAGCTTGTTGAGGATGCAAAAATAGATGCTGCCCGCGAGCTCAGGGAAATCGAAGAGCAGACCAAGATGGATGCCGAGAAAAAAGCCCAGAGCATCATCGCGACAGCCATCCAGAGATGCGCTCCCGAATATGTGGGCGAGATTTCCGTTTCTGTTGTCAGCCTTCCCAGCGATGAGATGAAAGGCAGGATCATAGGCCGTGAAGGAAGAAATATCCGCACGTTTGAAAGCGTTACCGGAGTTGACATAATCGTGGACGACACACCCGAGGCGGTTATTCTTTCATCTTATGATCCTTTCAGAAGGGAGATCGCAAAGATGACCCTTGAGAGGCTCGTGACCGACGGCCGAATCCACCCCGCAAGGATAGAGGAGCTTCACGACAAATGCCGTGAAGAGCTTGAGAAGCATGTTCTTGAAGTCGGCGAGCAGACCCTCTTTGATCTGGGGATACACGGCGTTCACAAAGATATTTCAAGGCTTATCGGCAGGCTCAAATACAGAACCAGCTACGGCCAGAACGTTCTCGGACACTCAATCGAAGTTGCTAAAATCTGCGGAACAATGGCAGCCGAACTCGGACTGAACGAGAAAATAGCCAAACGCGCAGGCCTTCTCCACGACATAGGAAAAGCCATAGACTACGAAAGTGAAGGCTCTCACACCGAAATCGGTCTGGAAGTCGCCAAGAAATACAAAGAGGACTGGCGTGTTCTTAACGCAATCGCCTCTCACCACGGTGAAGAGGAGTTCAAGTGCGTTGAGTCTGTCCTTGTTCAGGCCGCGGATGCCATGAGCGCATCCAGACCCGGCGCGAGGAGAGAGGTTCTCGAGTCTTATCTTAAAAGGCTTGAAAACCTTGAGACAATCGCCTCCTCCTTCGAAGGCGTCAGCAAATGCTACGCCATTCAGGCTGGAAGGGAAGTGCGCATAATAGTTGAGCCCGACAAAGTGACCGATGAAAGGCTCGTTACGCTTTCCAAAGACATATCCAAAAAGATAGAGGAAGAACTCACATACCCCGGACAGATCAGGGTCACTGTAATCAGAGAAGCCCGCTCTGTGGGATATGCTAAATAACACAGTTAAATGAAAGTACTTCACATAGGCGATATAATGGGCAAAGCAGGCAGAAGCCTGCTTCGCTCCGCCGTACCCCGTCTCCGTGAGGAGCTCGGGCTTGACATTGTTATAGCGAACGTTGAGAACGCCGCAAACGGCTTCGGCATAACAGAGGCTCTCTACAAAGATATTCTTTCATACGGCGTTGATCTTATGAGCACGGGAAACCATGTGTTCGATGTGAAGGAATCCGAAAATTTCATCAGTAATCTGGACAGTCTTGTCCGGCCTGCCAACTATCCGGAGGGAACTCCCGGCAAAGGGCACATAACCATAGAAAAAAACGGCGGAAGATTCACCCTGCTTAATCTCATGGGGAGAGTTTTCATGCCCCTTTCCGACTGTCCTTTCAGGAAGTTTGACGCTGTCTATCCGGAAATAAGCGGGAGCTTTGTCCTTGTGGACTTCCATGCGGAAGCCACCAGCGAAAAGAACGCCTTCGGGCTCTACACGGACGGAAGAGCAGGAGCTGTGCTCGGAACCCACACTCACGTACAGACAAACGATGACAGAGTACTGCCGAACGGAACTCTTTATAT
>JBFWJG010000140.1:0-2762 GCA_050253335.1 Deferribacterales bacterium
CAGATATTAATTCCGCAGAACGCAAAGGTACGTTTTCGTCTGCAAGAAACTTCATCAGGCTACGCTTTTTTTAATAAAATAAACGGATTCGTCTCTGACGATCTCTGTTATAAATGCAAATGCTGCGTTAAGAGATTCTTCAGAGATAGAAGGGTAATTTGACAAGACCTGTTCCTTTGTCCATCCGGACGCAAACAGACCGATAATATGTTCCACTGTAAGTCTTGTCCCTTTTATTATTGGCTTTCCTGAGGCAATTTCAGGATCTGAGTCTATATGTTTTTTCCAGTCCATATAATCTGCTCCTGATTAGTACTTAAAATATTACACAATATAAGCTTAGTTCAGAAAATCATGCAGCTTTTTGCGCATGGCTTTTTTCCGGAGCTTGGAGAGTGCTCGGGCTTCAAGCTGGCGCACGCGCTCGCGGCTTATTTTCAGCATATCGCCTATCTCTTCCAGAGTTTTCGGCGCGTCTCCCTCAATGCCGAAGCGCAGTTCGATTATCTTTGCCTCGCGCTCGGTGAGCTCGTCAATAATATCTCCCAGAGCCTGTTTGAGGGTTTTTGATATTATATCTTCCTCTATGCTTTTGGAGCCTGAGTCAAGAAGATCGATAAATGAGCGGTCCTCACCGTCTTTTATGGGCGCTTCGAGGGAGAGATAATTTCTCGAAACGCGGAGCACGTTCTCAATATCGGACTCCTCCATGCCGAGGTATTCCGCAAGCTCGGTGTTTGTCGCCTCACGCCCGAGCTGTTTGCTGAGCTTTTCTATTGCTCCGTTTATCTTGTAGAGTATGCCCGCCTGTTTGATAGGCAGCTTAACTGTTCCCGACTGCTCGGCCAGAGCCTGAATTATGGCCTGACGTATCCACCATACTGCGTATGATATAAATTTGACGCCTTTTGTGTGGTCAAAGCGTTTTGCCGCTTCAACAAGGCCGAGATTACCCTGATTTATAAGATCGGAAACGGGCAGACCCGTGTTCCTGTAGCGGTTTGCTATGGATACAACGAATTTAAGGTTTGAGAGTATAAGGGTATTGAGAGCTTCAGTATCGCCCTTCTGTATTCTTTCCCCGATCTCAAACTCCTGTTCTTTGGTGAGCGGTTTATATCTGCTGATGCTGTTGAGGTAATGCTTCAGCGTATTTTCGCTTACAGGAGGAGGGGAATCCGTATGAATTACTTCCTCAGCCTCCGCGGATTCGGCAGGGGTTTCCGTTTCTTCGGTTTCTTCCTGCTCTTCCCGAAGGTCGTCAAGTTCATGATCCATTTTCAGCCTTTAACCCTTATAGTTCCAAAAGTATATCAAATATATCACACTTTGGAACAAAAATCATTTCTATATATAGTTTGTCCGTAAAAGGTTTTTAACCAATATAAAAAAGGCGGGGGTATGAGCCCCGCCCTTTTTCAGGAGGTTGTACTGAAGTTCATGCCGTTTTGACCATGGGTCAGTTTTATCTTCTGCTCTGCTTTTATTTCGCCTTTGATCAGCGCTTCGGCCAGCTTATTCTCCACAAGCTTCCTTATGGTTCTCTTCATAGGCCTTGCGCCGAAGGCAGGGTCAAACCCCGCTTTTACTATTTCTGTAATGACAGAATCATCCCAGACAAGTTCAACAGAATTTTCGCGAAGCCTGGCGGCAAAGTCTTTCATAAGCATTTCCGCAATGTTATGAAGATGTTCCTTATCCAGCGGGTGGAAGACTATTATATCATCCAGCCTGTTGAGGAACTCCGGCTTGAAGAAGGAGGAGAGCCTGTTCATCACAACATTGTCGATGAAGATATATTTCTGCTCCATTGAGCCTTCTTTGGAGAACTCCTCCTGTATTTCCTGTGATGCGATGTTTGATGTCATTATCACCACACAGTTTTTGAAGCTTACGGTTCTGCCTTTGGAGTCAGTCAGTCTGCCGTCATCCAGCATCTGGAGCAGGATGTTGAACACATCCGGATGCGCCTTCTCTATCTCGTCCATCAGTATGACGGAATAGGGTTTGCGTCGCACTCTCTCTGTGAGCTGTCCGCCCTCGTCATATCCCACATACCCGGGAGGCGCACCGATCAGCTTGGCAACTGCGTGTTTCTCCATGTATTCGCTCATGTCTATGCGTATGAGCGCGTCTTCTGAGTCGAACATGAACTCGGCAAGGGCTTTTGCAAGCTCAGTCTTTCCCACGCCTGTGGGGCCAAGGAAGATAAACGAGCCGATGGGTCTGTGCGGATCGCCGAGGCCTGCTCTGTTCCTGCGTACTGCTTCGCTGACCGCTCTTATGGCTCTGTCCTGCCCTATGACTCTTTTGTGCAGGTGGTCTTCCATATTAATCAGCTTGTCCGCCTCTTCCTGCATAAGCTTGGTTACGGGAATGCCAGTCCATTTGGAGACTATGGCCGCTATGTCCTCTTCGTCCACTTCCTCTTTCAGCATTCTTTTGCTGCTCTGAATTTCGGCTAATCTGGCGTTTGCTTCCCCGAGCTCTTTATCAAGCTGAACAAGCCTGCTGTATTTTATTTCGGAGGCGAGGGCGAAGTTTCCTTCACGCTCCGCCTTCTGCATCAGGTGTTTTTCTTCCTCTGCTTTTTCCTTAATCTCTCTGGATTTTTTGATAAGCCCCTTTTCATTGCTCCAGTGGGCTCTCAGCCTGTCCGCTTCGGATTTGAGGTTGGCAAGCTCCTCTTCCAGTTTGGCGAGGCGGTTTTTGCTCACATTGTCAGACTCGCGCTTGAGCGCCTGCTTCTCTATCTCAAGCTG
>JBFWJG010000141.1:0-2711 GCA_050253335.1 Deferribacterales bacterium
CCCAGCCTGTTTTCCTTGCCCATAACCGCCTCTTTTATGTCCGGACTGACGTTGAACTGTTCTATAAACGCCTCAAACGGGGCTTCCAGAATCACATCCAGAAGAGAGAGCAGTCCGGTCAAGAAAGCTTTTTCTCTGAGTTCCCTGCATGATTTCTCGGCAATTTTCTCCATGGTGGATGCGCGCTCGTGCGCGGTCTGCATAAGGGGGTTTTCGCTCGGATCCATTCCTCCTTTTGAAGCGTAAAGAAGAAGGGTGAGCCACTTTGAGAGATTGTTCCTGCCCAGAAGCGCCGCTGCGTGCTTGATTGATGTTATGTCCGATTTCAGGAAGAATGCGGACGAGTTTATGAATTTAAGAAGATTCAGGTTTATAGCCGGATAGTTCTTCATCTCCCGTGCAATAAACTCCATCGTGCTGTCTTCATCCCTCAGTATGTTAATCAGGCTTATGACCCCCGCCATTGAGGGGTCTATCCCTTTTTTAGCCGAAACCACAAGGGGCTTTGCAAAGTAATACCCCTGAAAATACTGGAAGCCCAGCTTTTTGCAGAACTCAAATTCCTCTCTGTTTTCAACCTTTTCAGCGAGAAGATGCACATTCATTGATTTCAGGTAATCCATGTTTTTGATTATCTGCATTTTGGAAACAGAGCGGATGTCGACCTTGATGAAGTTGACATCTCCCAAAAGCGGGCGGAAGTTTTCGGCATGGCTTTCTGTGAAGATGAAGTCATCCAGAGCGAATGAATAGTTCTGCCTGCCGTAATCACGGATTTTGTCCACAAGTCCGCTTGTGACCCTGGTGGTTTCAAGTATCTCAAGAACTGTTTTATCAGCGGGGAGCAGGGCTATTATATCCTCGTCAATGACGGATTCATCAATATTGATAAAGCCTTTTTTGGAGCCCAGAAGGGTTTCTATGCCGAAGTTCTGCAAAAGATGCAGAAGGACGGATGAGGTTGCGGAGAGGTTGTCGTCTATCTCTGCCACATTTTTCTCGGCATTACGGAAAAGTATTTCATATGCGTATATGTTTCCGTTAATGTCCAGTATCGGCTGTCTGCCGACAAATATCCTCTCGCTCATAATCCCCTTTTCCGCAGATGAAGTTATTGTCTGTTATCTGCAATATGCAAACTGATAAAAAATATCAAGTGAAAAATGATTTTGTAAATGCTTCTTAGATAATATATCATAGAATATAAGCAGTTTCAGATAAAAAGGATGAAAGTGTTATGAATATTTCCGGTACGCTCATAACGTAATAACGGAAGCCTTTGTTTATGCACGCCGGAAAGAGCTGAAGTGAAAACAGTTTGCGCAAATCGGCGCCTTGTCTCTTGAGGATTGACAAACCTTTGCTTCTCTGACATAATTTTGATATGGAATTACTTGAAAAACTGAATATTTTAAGCAGTAAGATAGAACGTCTCATAGATGACAGGGAAAACCTGAAAAACGAAAACGAAGCCCTGAGAAAAAGAGCTTCGGAGCTTGAAGCGGAAATTTCCGCACTTATTGAGGAAAGAAAAACGGTCAGGGAAAAAGTGGAGAACCTTCTGGCTAGAATAGGGTAAAGATAATGAGTCCTGAGAGCAAGGAAGTTCATATAACCGTCGCAGGCGGGCACTATTCCCTCAGAACAGAACACGAAGAGGTGCTTAAAAAAGCAGCAGGGCTTCTGGAGGATAAGTTTCAGGAATCGAGCGATTCCTCCAAGATAGTCAATACTCACCGTGCCGTTGTTATGGCAGGTTTAAAAGTCGCCGTTGACAGTGTTGAGCTTTCAGAACTTATGACCGAGGCCGAGGCCGAGGTGGACAGGCTCAACGAACGGCTGAATGAGATAGATATATAAAGATCCCCTGCGGCGTTCGTAAGATGGAAGAAAACTGCAGCCAACAATTTTAACCTGGGGGTTGATACTGGGCGCAGTGTGCATGCCTGCTTGCAGGAAGCCTGAAGCGTCCGTGATACTCCCGCCCTTGTTGTAAGGGCTACTAGGTTTCTTCCACAAACGGCGCATGCGGGGGTTAGTTTTTTTTTATGAGGATACTGGAAGCACTCCGCCCGAAAGGGCTTGAAGATATAGCAGGGCAGGATCATCTTTTTAAAGGGGATGCTCTCTTTTTAAAGCTGGTGAAGTCGGGCAACTTTGACTCGCTGATCCTGATAGGCCCTCCGGGCTGCGGCAAAACCACCGCAGCCGAGCTGGTGGGAGAACACCTTGCTATACCCTTCTTCAGGCTGCACGCCTCAACTTCCGGTTCCTCGGATATAAAAAACATAATCGAATCCACGAAGCACTACGGCAGAGAGGCCATTGTCTTCATCGACGAACTTCACAGGTTTAACAAAACCCAGCAGGATCTCCTGCTGAAAGTCATCGACGGAAGACATGCGAAGCTTATAGGAGCCTCCACGGAGAACCCTTACTTCAACCTTACTCAGCCGCTCCGCTCAAGGAGTTTTGTGTTTGAGTTCAATCCCCTCGGGGATGAGGCTCTGGATCAGCTTTATGAAAAGGCTGTTTCCTACATAAAAGAAAGCTACGGGGTTGAGGAAGTGAAAGCCGACGGCGAAGGCCTGACAAAACTTAAACGTGTCAGCCTGGGCGACGGCAGACGTTTTCTGAACATGCTGGAACTCTCCGTGATAAAGGGTGTTTTCAGCGGACAGAGCGTCACGCTCGGTCTTCAGGGCATTGAG
>JBFWJG010000142.1:0-2661 GCA_050253335.1 Deferribacterales bacterium
GAGAGAGGCTGAGTTCAGTCCTTTTGCTGTTTCAGCACGATTCTGGTTATCTCGGAGGGAACCCCTAACCTGAATGAGAAGCCCGGCCAGATGCCTGTGCCCGGACTGACATGAATAAGCTTGCCCTCCCTTTCATAAAGGCCTTTCAGAAGCCCGCCGTTGGAGCGTGCGGTAAGATAACTGACAAAAGGCATATGACCGCCGTGGGTATGACCCGAAAGCTGGAGGCTTATATCAGCCTTGCCCGTGTTTTCCGTGGGCTGGTGAGCAAGAAGGAGGCGGAAGGTTTCCGGTGCTCCGGCCAGCGTTTTATCAATATCTGCCCCAAGTCCGCCGAAACGTTTTTCGGTTTTGTCAGGAACGCCTGCAATTACAATCTCTGCACCATTGACATCAAGAACAACATGCTCATTGCTGAGCATTCGTATGCCCAATCCGCTGAAAACGGGGATCCACTTTTCCGCCTGAAAGTAATATTCGTGGTTGCCAGTGACTCCGTAAACGCCGTATCCCGCCCTGAGCCCCGCCAGAGGGGCAATATCCTCATGAAGGTCTTCCGGTGTGCCGTCAATCATGTCTCCGGTAACGGCTATGATGTCCGGCTTTGCAGCATTAGTCTTCTCCACAACCTTCTCAAGCCAGCTTTTTTTGAGGAATGCGCCTATATGAATATCCGAAAGCTGAATAATGGAAAAACCGTCCAGACCGTCGGGCAGACCTGGGATGCTGATATTTACTGTTTTCACTTCCGGCACTTTTACAGCCTGCCATTTGCCGTAAACACCTATCACAACAGATACAGCCAAGACAGCCATGTTCAAGCCGAAGCGGGAAACAGGCATTGTTATGCCAAGCCCCAGACGGTTTCCCGTCCACAGTGCAGCGGAGGTCGCATCTTTAATCATCAGAAGCAGAAACAGAACCACCACGGAGGAAAAGAGCACTTCCATCACAAACATAACAGGCTGAGGAAAAGCCGGAGCGCTGAGCGAACCGCCTATTTCTCTGTAGATAAAGAATTTCATACTGACAGCGAGCAGAACCGCCGCAGATATCCACCTTACTATGCTGCTGTATGAGATTGACGAAACAAAACTGAAATATACATATGAGAAGAGTACGAGACCCGTTAATATCGAAAACTGCGTCAAAATTTCAAACCTCTGATTATTTAATGAGTTGGCACTATGAAGAAGACCGTTAATAAAAATTATTGTTCATCTTCACGGCAGTGAATTCGGGAGGATAAGACACTACCCCGTAATAAGCGGAAAGAAAAGGCGGCCTCAGCCGCCGCAAATATTCAGCCGATCAGCTCCCGCCACTGGTCTTCCTCAAGGAAGCTTCCTTCCGCATTGGCTTCCATTTCCAGAAACAGCGAATAAGGCATACTGAATGTGAGCACATCCTCGCCTAGGCTTTTTTTGATTGTTTTGCGTGCGGTTATATCAAACATGCCGATCACCCCTCTGGGGTTTTCGCATTCTGCCTCTTTGTAAGTGAGAATGCCAATGGAGTGGCATCCCGCGCCGAAGGGAGCCTTGACATTTTCTATCCCTTTCCTGAAATAGTTGCACATTATCACCATGGCCGAAAGCTGTGCGGGCTTACAGACAAACGTAACGCTCACCGGTGTTTCCTTCTCAGGCTCAACCATGGAAAGCGGCTTAAATACCGTGATTTTATCCAGATTCATGAACCCGACCTCGTTGACAAAATCATCAGTGAGCTCAGGATTTTTTATGTAGCGCTCCCCGTGGGAGAAATGATGCACAAAGTGTTCCGGCGCCTTGCCTTTCATACCGCTGATTACAGCCTCGCCTTTGGGAAAGCCTTCATTTCCGGAGGAGAGAAAATGACAGAAACAGTCGCGCCCGCCGGGAAAAACATTCGAATAACAGTCCCCGTAACCCAGACCCACACCCGCACCGGGACAGCCGAAGCGTTTTGAATCCATAACGCTGACCCTCCCCTTCGCCGCGGAAGCCATAAGGGAGATAACACAGCCCATTTTGCCTTCGCCGAAAGCTGTTGCACCCTCCGGTGCTTCGTCAGTCCAGAGTGTCGCCACAGGTTCAAAGTCAAGTTTAGTCAGTTCCGCCAGCCTGCTCTTCATATCCGCCTCCTTAATTTCTCACATTATAGTTTAATGACAGTTCACAGTCATCAACATTCAGCCTGCCCATAATTTAAACAGCAAAAGATTCATTTTTAACCACAAACAGTTACTTATTTTCAATATTTATTGTGAAAAGCAGGTTTTTCAGCGTGTGCATGGCTTCCGCATGATAATTTTCAAACTGGTACGCATCTTGCGTACAGGTCTGAAAAGAGGTGATTATGTTTAATTTTACGTCAGGGCTTCATGATAAAATACTGAAACCGCTGGAGAGAATGGCCTCCGGCAGGTGGGACTTAAACAGCAGGTTCGAATCTCTCAGGGGGGGATTCGCCGAAAAAACAGGGAATGTTTTAAACAGGGTGTTCGACTCACTCAGAAAAACAGTGGAATCAATCTCAAGATCATCCGTTACGCTCTCTCAGATTGCCCCTGAGCTTGATCAGGCGGCGAGATCCCTCGGGGAGCAGTCAAAAATTCAGGCTGAAAAGGCCGTGCAGATAGCCGCCGCAGGAAAGCAGATGGCTGTTTCCGTGGAGCAT